>CAJXUU010000082.1 GCA_913061325.1 uncultured Saprospirales bacterium
TCTACACTATCCTCTTCGTCGGCAGCGTCAGATGTGTATAAGAGACAGACCCTAATCCATCTATAGGAAATGTACAATTGGAGTTTAACACAAAAGTCACTGGCCTACTTCAGATTTTCAATGCAAATGGAAAAGTTGTGCTTCGTAATAAAATTGTTAATAGTCAAACACAGACTATCGAACTCGATAATAGTGGTATTTATATTGGCAAGTTTACTACTGATACAGGCAGAGTCTTTACTCATAAAATAATTATCATAAATTAATCATAAAAGGGATGTGTCCTCATGTTGGTGCATCCCTTTTTAATTATAAAATATGTTAAGAATAATATTGATTTACTTTTTTTTAGTTGGTTATATATCAGGTTATAGTCAATCCAAACAAGATTACGTATGGGTGTTTGGACAAGCTTTTAATTCTTCTGGCGGTGTTTTTGGTTCAGAGCTAGACTTTAATGAGCCACCAATGGAAGTAAAAAATAGATTTTTAGAATTTGGACTAGGTAAAGCCAATGCATCAATTTGCGACAAGGAAGGAAATTTTCTTTTTTATATGAATGGTTGCGCTGTAGTGAATAAAAACTTCGAAATGATGATCAATGGAGATAGTCTAGGTTATGATATGTGGTGGGACGTTCTAAACCAAGAATGCACTTTAGGAATAGGAAGTTTTCAAGACCATTTGATATTGAAAGATCCTGGGGAAGATAATATATACTACATATTACACAAACCCGCTTTATTCAATGGATTTGAAGCGACATTCGATTCTATTCAAATTTGGTTCAGTAAAGTCGATATGTCTTTGGAGGATGGTAAAGGCGAAGTGATTGTCAAAAATGAGGTTCTAGACAAGTCTAGAATATTCTTAACAAGTTATCTGACAGCTATCAATCATACTAATGGAGAAGATTGGTGGGTAATTCAAGCCCCTTCTAGAGATTCTATTTTTCATACTTACAAGATTGATGATACGGGTATCCGCTTAGAACTGATTCAGGAAAGTCTTCATTATTTTACAAGTGGCAGATCGTCAGCTTCAGGTACAGCAAAATTTAGTCCAGATGGTACAAAATATGCTTTTTATAATTATTATGACCAGTTGCATTTATACGATTTTGATAGAAATACTGGTTTACTTTCCAATCATCAGCAAATATTTGCTATCCCAGACCCTGATCATTTTGAAATTGTTTTTAGCTCACTAGAGTGGTCACCAAATAGTCGGTTTATCTATGCAGCATCTCGGGATTGGCTGTACCAGTTAGATTTGTGGGAGGATGACATTCAAAATGATGGTATCCGATTAATAGACACCTACAATGGGACTCTAGATCCATTTATTACTAGTTTTTTTCTTATGGCACAAGCTCCAGATTGCAAAATCTACATGAGCCCTACGAATGGTTCTTATTCGTTTCATGTTATTAACAAACCAAATGAATTAGGGACAGCATGTGATTTTGTGCAAAATGGACTAAAACTACAATACCCATCTAATGGAGGCGGTCTACCCAACTTCCCTCGCTTCCGAGTCGACGAAGAAGACAAATGTGACCCAACGCTTACCTCAGTGTTCGGGGATGCGGTGTATTATAGGAGAGACCTCACCGTATATCCTAGTCCATCAGATGGGCGGTATACGATCGAGGTGCCGGATGGATTTAGAAGTGGCACATTATCAGTGCTTAATCTAGATGGGCAGGTAGTGGAGAGTAAGGTGATAACTAATGGAACAATATCGGTAGCGCTAGATATTACTAGATATCCTAGTGGGTATTATCATGTGGAATTGTATCCTGAAGAAAATATGGATAGGGTGTTTTGGAGTAGGCAGGTGGTGAAGGAGTAGTTCCTTTGCTGTTTGATTTGTGGATTTGTTTGATTTGTGGATTTGGTTTGGGATGTTGGATCACTTTGATTTTGAGATGTATTGAGTGTGCAGGTCATGGCTCAGGCATGTATGGTTTTTGAAACTTTAGTTTCGTATAGAATGATAGTGTCTACTATATTGCTTTGCTGCGCAAGACTATTTCATACCAAATAAATTTGGTAGGCCATTAGGGGTACAATAAGTTTTTGAAACTTTAGTTTCGTATAGAAGGACAGTGTCATTCTATATTACTTTGCTTCGCAAGACTATTTCATACCAAATAAATTTGGTAGGCCATTAGGGGAACAGTAGGTTTTTGAAACTTTAGTTTCTTTCGATAGTTTCATGTCATAAAAAAGCATCTCCTAAAATTACTTTTAGGAGATGCTTTTTTTATATTATTCTATCTAAGAAAATTAACGAATCACTGTTACTTTTCTATTAATATTTTCATTATTTAATCTGACATTTAAGACATAGACACCAGAAACAAAGTTGTGCTGTTCTAGATCAATGGATAATGTTTTATATCCTGCAGATACAGATGTCTCAGAACTAATTATCACCGTTCTACCTTGTACATCGATCATTGAGATCTGAACATCAGAAGATTGATTAATATTATAATTCAATTGCATAACGTCAGATGCAGGATTAGGGAATAAAGAGAATCCTTTTTCCTCAAATAGATTTTCTACTCCAGAAATTATATCAAAAACAGCTACCAAAGTATCGTTAGAAGTTAGTTCAATATCTGCTTTTCTAGAAGTAACATCCGGGAATATTACATTTCCTGATTTACTTTCCCAGTGACTGAATACATAATCATCCTCGAAGGCATTGAAAACTTTTGCTTTGATCTTGTTTTTCATACCACCAAAATAATTTCCAACCCATGGAAACTCTTCGATATCAAGAGAGTTAAAATCTATTTCCCCTACTTCTGCAGGCTCAGTCATCAGTGTGATCTCGTATGGCCCAGATAATTCAGGATAACATTCCAATGCTCCATCATCTAACAAAGTACATCTTTCTTCAATGAAACCTCTCAACCTTGCAACGTTAGCTTCCCACTCATCCATAGAATCATTCGAACCTGGCACAGCCCATCTTTCTACTTGTCTTGGCATCTCTGGCTCTATCTCGGCGATCATTCTATCCAATGTAGACAACATGTTTTCACAAGAAAAGGCAGTGTTCATCATATCAGCATATCTTTGATAATACAATTCTCGAAATTCTGCATTCTGATCTAATAATCTTAGGAAAATTACGTTTTGTTGGCATTGACTTACCCATTGAAATAATTCCTCAATATCACATGGTACAGCATCTGGATCTGTGTTAGGAACTCCAGTATAGTTAATATAATAATCAAATGTAGCATCAAGATCCCAAACTATATATCCCCATTTTTTATGCTTGCCATCAGGATCCATTCCTCTCCACCAGCCAGTATTCCACTGTAACCAATCGGCCGCTACTGTATTCGTATTAACAAGAACCCAATCAATTAGACTTGTCGTATTCAAAAGACTATCTACATAGCGGTAGTTTGTCTCATCCCCCATATTGTTAGAAAGGATAAAATCTTGCAGTGCTAACCAATCATCTCCTGCGGCTTGTCCCCCATATCTTTGTAAAAAATTACCCCATGTTGAGTTAAATTGAATATCATATTTTCCTTGATCATAATACTCTCCAATATAATCGTGATCTGCGATTTTTTCTCTAAGACCATATACACCCCAATAGTCCCCATTTAAAAATACGATTGCTCTTCTTGGCGTTCGAACATCAAGTTCCATTCCTCCCTCTAATGCAAGCGTATGTACGTACTCATCTCTTACGTGAGCTGAGCCTGCATGTGTTTGGCCTTGGATAGCAGGGTAGTTATCATCTCCTGATGCTCTGAACATCAACCTTTGAAATTCATCTCTACTTTTCTGAGGAAACAATTGTGCTTTAATAGCTTTTGTGTATCCCATCTCATCTCTACAGATGTAATCTAAACTTCTATGGTTTAGAGCCCATGAATCTTGTCCATGTCTATTCAACTCACCATATGAAACTGATTCTCTTTCTTGATCAACATTAAAATATTCAACTGACCCGATAGGGATTAGTGCTCCTTGTCCATTCGCTAGATCTTGTACTCCATCAGCTGCTACAGAAAATACAGGTAGTGTAAATGTTTCATTTATGAAGTAAGTAGAAAAATCCATTCTACTTGGCCATATTAGATCATCATTACTGTATGCTCTAGCTTTCACAACAGTTGTTGCCCCAACTTCTAGTGGATTTTCATAGATAGGTGAGCTAGGCCTAACTCTATTCCCATCCGTAGTATATCGAAGTACAGAATTTTCTTCATTATTAATTATTTCTACTGTCACGGTATCTTCATAAAACCCTGCTTCTAGTAAGATACTTGGTACAGATGCATACCTCGTATATTCGGGAGAGTTATCAGCGTTAGGAGTCGGTGATTTATCTATCATCCATTCTCCATTCATTCTAGATACTGAATGACCTGAAATCGTGATGATCATTTCAGTAAAATCAACTTCTTCTTCAGCTGCATTAGAAAGCAATATTATATCCTTCTGCTCGGTCTGTGACAATTTAAAATTGGTATGAATAACGGATGTTTGTTGGAGGTCTCTGCCTGAACAAACTATTATTTTATATCCATTAGCTGATATCATTGTGCCCGCTGGAAATTGATATTTTGTAGGTTTAGAACTTTTATCAGAAATATACCATCCAGAAATATCTACTGCCACATCTGATTCGTTATGCAATTCTATCCAATCATCATATGCACCATAGTCATCAAGATATGTTGATAGATTAGATGCTGAATATTCACTTATTATTACCTGTCCATCAGCGAATGAAGCTACAAATAATAAAAGAAAAGTAAATTGTATTATTCGATTCATATATAAGATTTTAGATTTTTTGATTTTGATAATCTGTAAATTGTGGTTGAAAGTAAATTAAATTTGTAAACTTTCATGAAAGAACATTAAAATAAGATATAAATATATGTTGTAGAAGACAATATTTTGTATTCAATAAAATTTTAAAAACGATATCTTTTCGCTTATGAAAATTGCACAATCGAAAGCCGAAAATTTGAACAATTGGTTCAATGAAATTCAAGAGTTCCAATTGGATAGTTATTTCGACTCTGTGGTTTTAGGTAGAGCTTATGATTATGTATCAAAAGTAGAAATTATAAAATCTCTAGAGAACACGATAACATGTCAAATACCAGGCATTAACAAATACGATATCGAAATCAAAATGGTTGGTAACGAGGTAATCGGTAATTGTTCGTGTCCTCATAATCAAAAATGTAAACACTTAGCAGCAGTTATCCTTTATCAGATGGATATTAAGTATTAGGAATGGATCAATAATAAAGTTACATTCTTCTGCTTGATATTTTTCCTTTCTTCTGCGTCAAAACCCCTCGCCTATGCGGTGCATAACCTACATTTTTTGCCTTGTAGAATGACTAAATATCAGCACATAAAAACGTTCTTTATTAATGTATCATTCCTAAGCCTCGCCTATGCGATGCAAAACCTACGTTTTTTTGCCTCGGAGAAGGAATAAATATCAGCACATAAAAACGAACTTCATTAATGTATCATTCCTTAGGTTATCTAGTTTCAATTAATTCTCCATTTTCATATACTTCTTCTTTGATCAAAATTCCATTGCCGTTCCAAAATGACTGTATACCTTCTTTTTTACCGTTCATAAAATTGACCTCACTGGTTTTAGTTTCATATTCATTATACCAAGTACTGACTCCATGTGGAATATCATCTTTGTATTCAGCTTTCACATTAGGTTTTCCATTTTCATAATACTGAACCCTTGACAATCAAAAAGCACCCTCCAAAACTAAAGTCTTGAAGAGTGCTTAATTTGTAATAACAACAACTAAAACATTTACTTTTCAATAATTACTTTATCCAGGTCTTTTTTCTAATTCTAAGTCATTAATGGCATCAGAAATTTCATAACCTAACCTCAGTCCTTCAGCACAGTCCATATTTATATGAACACCAAGAGGTATTCTCGAGAATGCATTTTCTCTTGCCATTTGTTTGAAACTATTGAATTTTCTAGGCGCTCCTAAGAACTCTGTTCTACCCTCGTGAGACCTTTCTGTAAAGTTGGTATTGTTGCCAAAGAAATTGATAAAAACTCCACCAGCTGCCGAAGCGAAACATGAGTGACCAGAAGGATAACCTGGAAATGAAGGATCAGGCCAATAGATCAATCTGTAAAGATTCGTTTGGTAATCCACATCGATATTGTCATGAATATATACACTTGGTCTCATCACCATATGCTCATATTTATATTTCCATGTAGACACAGCTGCATCATTCAATGCAAACCCTACCTTCACAAACAATGTTAATGACTCTTCTAAATTAAGTTTATACTTATCGATCAATTGATTAGCAATAGATATCTGTCGTGCAGGTGGGCTCATCATCAATCCTTCTACGTCATCACTCCAAAATTCAGCGACCCATAATTGATCATTTTGCTCTTCTTTAGCTTCATTATTCTCTTCATACACATCTTTCATTTCTGCAAAATATAGGCTATTTACATTTGTACTGTAAGGAATAGGAGGCAGAGTAGTCGTTTCTTCTGGAGATACTACAAATGTTCTCACAGATTCCCAATATGGGAATAATGCTCTTTCAGGATCTGCTGAATAGGTCCAATAACCATCTCCCGTAGGTGGTTCATAAGACGTTGGTTGAGGGTCTAGTATTTGTTCTTCTGCAGATACATCCGTTTGACTGTATTTTATGACTTGTTCTGCAACGTACTCACCCCAATATTTAGAGAAGACCACTGTTTCATTTGATACTCCAGGACTGAGCAATTGATTTTCAGTTTGCTCTAATTGTCCAATCCGAGGCTTCATAGCTTCTGGAACATTAATCAAGAAGTGATCAATCACGTCAGCATAACAAGCATTAAGTGCTAACTGCCAATTTACTTTTTTAGGTAATTCTTTTTTGTCTATTTTCAAACCTTGCAATCTATTCTGATTGGAAACATGGCCTCTCATTCCTGGCTGAGCAGTTTCATAAGCCGCTAAGTTAATATATGCTAATGCTCTTGCCGATGCATTGGGTCTCATTCCTCCTGCATGTCTCTCTAATTCTAATAATAAATCAGTCCAATCGTTCATCATGTTATTGTTGATTTGATCTACATTATTATGGTTAGAATCATTCCCTCCATGCCCGTTTTGTCCTGCTGTGAAGTCTTCTGTAGTCTCTTCTGTGATCACTTGATCATCTTTAGAACATGATTGGAAAACTAATCCCATGATCATGATCATACCTAGCGTTTTCAAATAATTCGTTTTCATCTTTATTTAATATTATAGTTAGCAATACCAACTCCAATTCATGATTTAATGATTGGAAAAGGTGAATTGGTGTTCTGTCTCATAGATTGACATCTTTGAGCAATTGAACTGAGAAAACTCTTTGGAATTGACTGTAATTGTTGATCTTATCGTGATGTGTATCAGTTTGCCGCTAGGCTTCGTATCCTGCCACGAAGTAGCGACAAACTGAAATTACATCTACTTTTAAAAATAGCTATAGCTTCGAGCAGCCATAGTCAGAGCGTGTTTGGACTTCTATCCTTCTTCTTTACAATCCTCTTTTAATGCTTGTAATTCTTCTTTACTATTAACTGTTACTTGAGTTTCATCATCATACTCGACGGTTATTGGAAATACTAGTGTAGGTCTTACTGCATCATCTCCAGCTTCTTGTTTATAAGCTCTTACTGCAGCTTTTAATGACATTCTATCATCAAATGTAGTATCCGTACCATCTATAGTAATGGTTACTGGAAACACTAAAGAAAAACATTTAAAGCCTCTGCCGTTCTTACCTTTACACTTTCCTCTCTTAGGACATTCTTTTCTTAATTCCTTCAGTGCTTCTTGTGATTCCACATCTACAATCTCTCCTTCTTGATTTAAAACTTGGATAGGAAAAATCAATTGAGGTCTATTCTCTTTACTCTTCTCTACTTCGTTTTCAGTAAACCAATTAACGATAGTTTCGTGAAGATTTTCATAGTCAGTAATTTCTGCGGTCGTCTCATCTACAAATTGTATGGACACTGGAAAAATAAACTCAAGACAAGCGGATTTTCCAATAGCACCTCCTTGTAATTTCTCAATACTGCTGTCAGTGAAACTTTCAACATCAACTAAATCAGCGTCTTTATTACACGATGAAAAAGTGAAGGCAAGCAATGCTAATACTGCGAAGCCAAAATTTCTTAGATTTTTAATTTGAACCATCATAACTTATAATTTTAAAATGTGATAAATATGTTTTATACTCTATTCAATAGTGAATACATGGAGATAAGGAGGAAGTCTATATTTTGTACTCACATAAATTGAAAAAAAATTTAATTCGATCAACAATTAAAATATCTTTGATGGCTAATCCCCTTATAAATAAAGGGATCACAAGAAATAATATGTCTGATAAAAAATTATGGAATAATCTCAAAAATGGTGAGTCAAAAGCACTAGAACAGATATATAGAACTTATTTCACTGAATTATATAACTACGGCAAGAAATTCACAAAGGATGAGAACAATGTAGAAGACTGTATACAAGAGTTGTTTGTAGAGTTGTGGAATCGTAGAGAAAAACTATCTGAAACAGATGCTATCAAACCCTATCTGTTTGTATCTCTTAAAAGGAAGATTTTCCATTCCGTTAAAAAAATAAGAAAATCAACAGATACAGAATTAGAAGAATCATTCTTCGAAGCAGAATTATCTATAGATCAAATATTGATAAATAGTGAGACCGATGGAGAGCAAAAAAGTAAACTCAAGCATGCATTCTCACAATTGAGTGATCGCCAAAAGGAAATACTATATCTAAAGTATTACTCGGAGATGGACTATGATGAAATATCAAAGATCATGGATCTCAATTATCAATCTGCAAGAAATTTGGTATCCCGTGCACTTTCCAAGTTATCAAAACATATTATTCTGATCATAGTCTTTGTTCTAAGTATGGTAGACAAGGCATAAAATAAATTAATCTAACATTTGTACATCAAAAGTGAGTACAGAAATAAAAATACATACTTATATAATAAACGATGAGTATGAAGAAATTAAAATATACAGTATTTGCTTTAGTTCTGCACTTCTTTTTTATCAGTTGCGGCAAAGATAATAGTCAAGTGATTGAAAGCGAGTTGCTAATTCACTTCACCAACTTCGAGGCAGAAGCTGTAGCTCATGGATTAGACATAGATTTATCTACTATAGATATCAATGGTTACATCCAAAACATAGAAACAAGAGGAGCGCTCGGTCAGTGCAAATCATATTCTGATGGTTCTCAGCAAATCATTGTTGATGAACAATATTGGAATAGAATTTCTGATTATGAAAGAGAATATTTAGTTTTCCATGAATTAGGACATTGTGTTTTAGAGAGAGAACATAATGACGAAAAAGATGAAAATGGAAACTGTATAAGCATAATGCAGAGTGGAAATAATGGATGTAAAAGTGTCTATAACACTGAATATAAACCAGAATTATTAAATGAGCTTTTCACTAATTAATCCACTTTAGGAATGAAACAATAATAAATATGGATAAATATCTACAATGTACACCTATTGAACTAGCTGATGATGATTCATTCATTAGATGGGTTAAGAATAGTTCTCGAGCAGGAGATTTGAATTGGGATACTTGGTTAGCAAGCAATCCAGGAAAATCATCGGATATTCAAACAGCAAAACATATAGTTTTGGGTATTCAATTTAAGGAAGAACCTGTTTATCAAATGACAGAAGACAAGGTATGGTCGAAGATAAATAAGGACATTGGCACAAATGTTAATACTGGTCAAGTAAAATCATCTAAGAAGTCATCTACTTCCATATTCAAACTGATTTCATATGGCGCAGTAGCAGCTATTGCCTTGGTATTGTTAATGATGAATATAGGATCTGACTATGACACCAGCGTTCAAACACCCTATGCAATGGTGAAAACCATAAACCTACCAGATGGCTCTATTGTCCAAATGAATGCTGATTCTAAAATAGAATATGACACCAAATCATGGAATGAAAACCGATTTGTATCACTTGATGGTGAAGCTTTTTTTTCAGTACAAAAAGGATCGAAGTTCACAGTCAAGACTGACTATGGAAATGTACAAGTATTAGGAACTAGTTTCAATGTAAATACTCGAAATCAAATTCTAAACGTTATATGCAAAACAGGTAAAGTAGCAGTTATTAATTCACAAAATGAATCAATATTGGCACCAGATCAATCTGTTAGTATAGTAAGTCAAATTCATAAATTCAACAATAATACTCCAAGAATTGAAGATAGAAGCAGTTGGATAAAAGGTAGCTATACCTATAGTAACGAATCACTTTCTAAGGTAATTTCAGATTTAGAGAGACAATATGATATAAAAATATCAATTGATAAAAATCTTGCTACAACAAAGTATTCTGGTGGATTTGCAAATGGAAATATAGACAATTCTTTATCTGAAGTAATGTGGCCTCTTGGACTAAAATTCACAATTACTGGCAAGGATGTAAAGGTCACAAAGGAATAAAATTAAACCCCTAAAGTTATTTATGCGGATAAATCTCGTTTTCATTTTTTTATTAATCGCTGTTTTTGCAAATGCACAGACAGACGCTAGCGACTTATTGATTACATATTCGAAAGATGAAGCAAGTTTAAATGAAATATTTACAGATTTAGAAGATCAATATGGAATTAGATTTTCATTTGCAACCCAGTCAATTGGAAGCAAAAAAATGGCTGTCGATTTCAAAGGAGAATCTATTTCAGATGTTCTAGAATATCTACTTGAAGATATTGATATGGAATATAAAATCCTTGATGAGAATATCTTGGTAAGGAAAACAAAATCCTACACTGAAAACGCCAACGATGCATATAATAAAACGCTACACATAAGAGGAAAAGTTACAAATTATGCATCATCTGCTGAACTAGACTACGCAACAGTAAGTATTAATAATTCCACCATTGGAACATACACTGATGACAATGGCAGATTCGATATTGAGATACCCAAACAATACTTCGATGAATTATTAACGATCCAATATATTGGTTTTGAATCTACGGAATATGAGATATCAGAATTAGAAGATGCCTTCTTAATTATCTCAATGACTGAAAGCCAATATGCAATAGATGAGATTACAATTGTGAATAAAGAAAAGTCCATTAATATTGGAAACTCAAGTAATTCGACTTCTTTAAATAAGCGTCAAATATTAAGCAATACCTCAGGCGTGATGGGAAATGATATTGGCCGTCAACTTCAATTAATGCCAGGAATCACAGCTCACGACGACAACTCAGCCGAGATCAAAATAAGAGGCAGTAACAGTGAAGAAACATTGATGATTCTTGATGGAATGCCGATTTATAGTGCTAACCACTATTATGGTATTTTTAGTGGAGTTAATACATCTTATATTGACTCTGTCAACTTATTCAAAAACACCTACCCATTGCAGTATGGTGGAAAGACAGCAGGATTAGTTGAGTTATTCAGTGACAATAATCAGCCTGTCAAGACAAACGCAACAGCTAACATAGATCTACTTACCGCATCAGGTATTGTTAAGATTCCTTTAGGTAAACAGAGTTTTTTTTCTCTAGCAGGTAGGTCGACAACCAATGATGTGAGCAACAAACAATTCAATACCGTGAGTTCTAATCGTCAAGAAAATCAGCAACTCCAAAATTTCAAAGAAAAAGCTAAAGATCAAAATAGTGATCCGTCTTTTAAATTCTATGATATAAATGCAAAATATCAATGGACGAACCATACGAATAGTCTAGCATTTAATTTTTTCAAAAGCGCAGATCATGTAGATAACAAATACAACATTGAGATTGCTGACAATCAGAAAAACCAACTTAAATTAGAAGCAGTTGAAAATCAATCATGGTCTACAAATGCATCAAGCATTCTCTGGGACTCAAAATTAAGCAACAACCTTGTTTGGCATACTAGAGCATTTTATTCTAAATATATAAATGATGAAATAAATGATATTGTACTTGACAAAAAACCCAATATTGGTTCGCCTTCTTCACCCATAGATTTAAAATCAAAACAAGATAATCTTCTGGCAGACATTGGTATCGATAGTTACCTTGATTATAAACTAGAAAATCAATCTTTAAAATTGGGTTTTACATCAACCCATCATAAAATAGATTATTCCTTCAAAGAGAATTCAAAAATTAGATTCCAAGGCAAAGAAAAGTTTTTAGAACTAGGTGGATATGCTGGATATAAAAGACTATATGGCGAGAAATTAAATATTAATGCAGGAATAAGAGCTATCTATTATTCTAATATAAAGGAAGTCAAATTGTCTCCTAGAATAGCGGCGAATTATAACATAACTAATAACGTGAGATTTAAAGCTGCTTACGGTTTTGAGCAGCAAGTTGTAAGGCAATTAGATTATAATTACAGAAACCAACCAATGCAGCTTTGGGTTTCAGCTGGCAATAATAATATACCTGTGCTTACCTCATCCAACCTGATGATTGGTTCTACTATTAAGCTTGGATATGTTAATTTGGATGTGGAATTTTATCAAAAAAATAAAACTGGAGTTCTAGAATATGCAGTCCCTACACCTTCTAATCCAAGTAATTCGGGAGCGCAAGAAAGAGAATATTCTTTATTCATAGGAAATGGCATAACTAGAGGCATGGATCTAATTTTAGGATCTGGATATGGTGCTTATGATACATATTTATGCTATACCTTGAGTAGTTCTAGGCAGCAATTTGAAGCGATCTTCAAAAACAAACTGTATCCTTCAGAAAATGACAGAAGACATCAATTCAAATGGATAAATAGTCTCACTACTGGTAAATTAACATGGGGGCTGAATGCCATCTTTGTAAGTGGACTTCCATATACAGACATCACGAATATAGGCCTAAATGGAAACATCCGAGATATAGATCCTACCTCTATAAGAAAACTGTTAAGACCGTACCACAGAATAGATATAAGTACTTCATATGATTTCAATATTGGATCTTTCAAGTCAAGTCTTTCCTTATCTGTATTCAATCTAATGAATACTAAAAATGTGAAGTACCGTCAATCTGTAGCTACCGAAACTGTTGCTAATCAATTACCTATAAATACCATTCTAGGTGCTGAGACAAATTTGTTGAATAGGACAATTAATTTGGGATTAAATGTCAATTTTTAGCTACATACATCTAAATACTATAAAAAACCGAAGATTAGATAATATTAAGTTTCCCTTCTCTTCTTTGGAATGAAACAATAATAAAGTTACATTCTTCTGCTTGATATTTTCCCATTCTTCTGCGTTAAAAAGCCTCGCCAATGCGATGCATTGCCTACGTTTTTTGCCTTGAAGAATGAATAAATATCAGCACATAAAAACGTACTTTATTAATGCACCATTCCTTTGCTATGAAAAGTATATATAAATCATTATTACGATCACACAAACGGCAAGTCCTACAGGCTTCACAAGTGACCATGGTTGTATATCAACTTGTTCTGTATATTTTTGTTCGAATGCTGTTTCTCTTGGATTCATCTTACCAATAGCTAACATGATCATTGAATTAAGAACAAATAGGAATGCCATCACGTGTAAGAAGTGTGGATATGCCATCTTCCTAACATCGGCTAATGCATCTTCACCTGAAACTCCATCAGCTACCGCTTGAGCAATCGCAGTGCTTTCGAACCATGGCTTCAATCCAAACTGACTAATACAGTAAAGAACTACACCTAAGATAAGACCAACTTTCGCTGCCTTTGCGGGTACAAATTTTGTAAAGAATCCAACTACGATGATCGTAAGAATTGGAATAGAATAACATCCGTTAATTTCTTGTAAATATCCAAATAATCCGTCCGGTGCATTTGCAATAAACGGTGCAATAAACATTGCCATTACGGCTAACAGTACACCAAATGTTTTACCCGCTTTCACTACAGTTTTTTCACTGGCATCTTTATTAAAGTGTTCTTTGTAAATATCCAGTCCAAATAAAGTAACTGAACTATTCAACGCACTATTAAAAGAGCTTAATATCGCTCCAAAAATTACCGCCGCAAAGAAACCTAATAGAGGAGCAGGCAATACTTTTCTTACCAATGTAGGATAAGCTTCATCTCCACTTTCTAGTGTGCCTCCAAACATGTGCCATGCAATTACACCTGGAAGTACTACGATGAGAGGACCTAATATCTTTATAAAACTAGCTAATATCAATCCTTTCTGTCCTTCTTTCAGACTACTTGCTGCCAATGCCCTTTGGATGATTGCCTGATTAGTTCCCCAGTAAAACAACTGAACCAACATCATACCCGTGAATATAGTAGCGAATGGTACCGATGCCGAAGCCGACCCAATAGCATTAAACTTCTCTGGATTATCAGTAGTCAAAGTAGATATTCCTGCCATTACACTGCCATCCCCTATTGCCATTAGTCCAAATACTGGAATCATTAATCCACCGATAAGTAAACCGACAGCATTAATTGTATCCGAAACAGCAACAGCTTTCAGCCCCCCAAATATCGCATATATTGAACCTATTAGACCGATGCCCCATACACAAACCCAAATGCAGGCCGTCTTAGAAATGCCTAGTAACACTGGCAAATCAAACATAGCTGTGAAAGCTACAGCTCCAGAATACAATACAATAGGCAGTAATACTATAACATACCCTGACAAGAAGAGTCCTGAAACCAAAGTCTTTGTCATGGTATCATACCTTTCTTCTAAGTATTGGGGTACAGTACTTATTCCTCCTTTTAGATATCGAGGGAGTAACCATATTGCAGTTACGACCATGGCTAATGCTGCCAATGTCTCCCATACCATTACTAGGATACCTTCATTATAAGCTTGTCCATTCAGCCCAACTATCTGCTCCGTTGAAAGATTTGTTAATAATAAAGATCCTGCGATTACAACCGCGCCTAAGCTTCTACCTCCTAAAAAGTAACCGTCAGACGTATTTTCATCTGTTGTTCGGGTAGCTAAATAAGCTATGACTGCGACTAGTATTGTAAAACCTAAAAATGAAATGATACCTATCATGGGGCTTTGTGTGTATTTTACGTTAAGCCAACAAGTTAAAAATTAATGTGGAAGGAATTGCTTCTATCCAAAGTATAATTTCAAATACTCATTCTTTGCAAACCATGAAAAACGGAAAAATAAGTATTAAAAAGAAAATAGTTCCTTCGTTTAAACAAAATGACAGTAATACTGTCTTATCTTGTGCATGATTAAATTAAACTTACATAAATCCATTTCTATGATAAAAATCGACAATTTCCTTATCAAAATGATTACGATCTTCATACTATTTTCGGGTGCTCCCAACTTAGTAGCACAAGAGAGCAACTTAGGCAACTGGCTTATATATATTGGCAATAAAAAAGTTGATTCAAAGTGGAACATTCATCATGAAGTACAATATAGAAACTACAATGCAATCGGAGACCTTGAACAGCTTCTTTTGCGTACAGGTATTGGATACAACCTTACCGAAAACGGTAATAATTTGCTATTGGGGTATGGATATATTCATTCAGAAAACTATCTAGGTCAATCAGATGAAAAAGTATCAATTGGTGAACATAGAATTTTCCAACAGTTCATCACCAAACAAAAGGTAGGAAAAGTAGGGCTGCAACATCGCTATAGGTTTGAACAAAGATTTGTAGCCGATGATGTCAAACTTAGGTTCAGATATTTTTTAGGTATTAATGTACCATTGACTAATTTGAATGAAGGTAAGAATCCGCTATATCTTTCAATTTACAATGAAATCTTCATCAATTCCGTGGGGAATATTTTTGATAGAAACAGGCTCTATGGTGGTATCGGTTACAAACTTAACGAAAACCTCAAAATGGAACTGGGTTACATGAATCAATTTCTCAATCAACAAAGTCGAGATCAAGTGAATGTGTTAGCCTTTGTAAATTTTTAAAAATCAAATGTTTAATTAATACTTCGGTCTATATTGGAATTCACAAAACACTAGATAGAAGTTGAACACCAATTGAAATAGATTTTATTAAAAATAAATACTTTTACAAGTAGACGAAATAGCAAAAATAAATCTACGATTACCATTATGTTTCCGATCACTAAAACTTTCTTAGCTTTGCAGCCGTTTTGAAAAATAAGACATGTACAAGATCAAAGAAATATACTATACAATCCAAGGAGAAGGCTACCATGCAGGAAGACCTGCCGTGTTTTGTAGATTCTCAGGTTGTAATCTTTGGTCAGGACGTGAAGAAGACCGTAGCAAGGCTATTTGCCAGTTTTGTGATACTAACTTCTGGGGTACAGATGGCAAAAATGGTGGTAAATATTCCGCAGAAGAACTGGCTCAAAAAATTAAGTCTTTATTACCAGAAAATGCACCTAAGCCTTTTATAGTTTTGACAGGTGGCGAACCAGCTTTACAAGTAGACGAAAAATTAATTGAAACTTTGCACAATCAGGGTTTTGAGATTGCTATTGAAACAAATGGTACTAAACCTCTTCCTCACGGAATTGATTGGATTTGTATGAGCCCAAAAGCGAATACTGAGATTATCCTTACGAAAGGAAATGAGATTAAAATTGTAATTCCTCAAGTTGGTATAAATCCAGCTGATTTTGAAGACCTTGATTACGACCATAAGTATGTCCAAGCAATGGAGTCTGACACATGGGATCATAACATCAAACATGCTGTGCAATATGTACTAGATCATTCTCAATGGAAACTGAGTGTCCAAACACATAAATACTTAGGTATAGACTAGTGCACTAAGTATTAAGTAAACTACCAAATAGAGGCAGGAGTTTTTTGTATAGGTGAGGCGAAGGTTCAGGACTTTAGCCGCAGCTAAAGGAGTGGTTCTTCAACGATATATACACAAAAAAGAACTAGTATATGGGGTGGGATATTTAGTTCTTAGAGCACTAGTGCTCTGTCAATACTTATACTTTCCATTCAAAAGCAGAATTGATCAAAGATTGATACGTTTCATTTCCTTCTAAGATTTCTCTATTCCCAATTACTATTAATTGTTCTCTAGCTCTTGTTACTGCAACGTTTAGTTTTCGATCTACACCTTCTTTTGACAATGAGACCAATGATCTTAGTTGTGACATCCGGTTGGTACAAAGAGACAAAATGATTATATCTCTAGCTCCTCCTTGATACCGCTCTACCGTATCAATCGTTATTTTATCAAGAAGATGAGGGCATGATATTTCGAATTCACTTTTAATTGTAGCTATCTGAGCCCGATAAGGTGTTATCACTCCAATAGAACGATCATTCAAATCAATGTTATTTTCTTTATACAGTTCTTCTAATGCATTTACGATTTTCAGCACTTTTTTTGATTCGTATTTATTTGTTTTCCAATTGAAAGCTTCATCAACATGAGTAGGAATGTATAAGAATCTTTGATTGATAAGTATTTTACCAACTATCGATGAGCTTTCAAAAACACGCTCATTGACAAGTCGATCAATACCTGGTAACACATTAAGATGGCCTTCATAAAACTTAGAATTTGGAAAGGCCATGAGTTCTTTTTGCATTCTACCTTGATATGACAACAAACCTAATGCATGATCCCATTGCTTTTGTTTGCATTGATGATAGATTCTTTCAAATAATGACATTCGCATATCTGTGATGCCAATCCCTTGCAAGGCATTGTCCACTATTTTAGATTTTTCTTCATTTTGCGTAACAACAGCAGGCAATTGTTTATGATCACCTATCATAATCGCCTTCTCTACCCTACTTAACAGACCAACCAGCATCGGTTCTAGAATCTGTGATGCTTCATCTATAATAACTCTATCAAATTTCATCAACTTAAACAAAGCAGCTTTTGAAACTATAGAAGAGACTGTACTCACATATATTCTCTTGCCTTTTAGTAGACTTCTTATGTCTTCTCTTTTTGTAAGGTCCACTATAAGGTTATTTATCAATCGTGGGCGGTAGGCTTGTCCGCAGCTTGTCGCCGAACCTACTCTTATATAGTTGTCTTTAAACTCTGACGCAATAGATTCTACAGCTGCACACATCTCATCTACAGCCCTATTGGTGTATGCCAATAACAATATGTTTTCATCAGAATGGTTGTAAAGTCTTTCTACGAGCGACTTAAGCATGACGCTCGTTTTTCCAGTTCCTGGTGGTCCCCAAAGAAGAAAATAATCTTGAACGTTGGTCATCTTATCAAGCAGCAAATTCTGTTCATCAGTAAGATTATCGAAAGGCTCATGGCTACCTTTTGCAAGGCCCCTAGGTTTTCTCTCCCCTAACCAAAGTGATTTCTTTTCTTTTTTTGTGCCAATAAATTCCCATAAAGATCTGTACAAAGTATTAAATCCACTATCAAGTGAATCCTCTTCAATGTTCCAGCTTTCGATCGATGTAAATAGGATATCATTATACTGCTTACTTCTCAACTTCACCTCCACCTCCGATTCATTAATCGACAGTATTGTACACTTGAATATTTGATTCTTAAGTACGGCTTTGGAATTTTCACTGAATGGGTATAAAACAGCAATATCTCCTTCTCTGAAATTTGCTAATCGACTGGTCTCTTCTGTTCTTTCTAAAACGATTGTTGGCACTTCATTTCTAGATTTATTTTCCTTTATTACCATTTGCTTAAGAACAGCAAATCGGTCTTCTTTTTCTTCTAGATTCTCTAACCATAAAGCTGATAACCCATTGGATTTATTTATACCATGTTCTCCTGTCTTTGCCATCCTATGCTCTCGACTAATGAATGAACTAAATTCGTTAAAATAAGCGCGATCCATATCTGGCAACATTGAATAAGTCTTTTGAAAACCTTCAATATCTTTCTGAACAAAACCTTTTGCTTGGGGAAAATTTTCAGGTTTGATATAGCTATATAGTTCTTGAGCGGCCAACCCTGAAGAAGCCATTTTAAATTCTATTGCTATCAGATCATTCCTCACTTTCATAGCCTCATATTGTTGGGATTTTACAGGAGGTGCATATTTGAGAGACTTATCCGTCAACTTAGAATATAGTATATAATTATTAGGTTTTCTATGATAGCCAAAAGCAGACTTTATCATTAAATCATATCTGTCTCTTATACACATCTGACGCTGCCGACGAAGAGGATAGTGTAG
>CAJXUU010000083.1 GCA_913061325.1 uncultured Saprospirales bacterium
TCTACACTATCCTCTTCGTCGGCAGCGTCAGATGTGTATAAGAGACAGGTTTTACGATAAATGCACAAAATGCAATCAAGAAAACTTATTCACAAGATCCTTTATTTCCTACAAAAGGCAATTCCTTGGTTATGGTGGGTACTGGTGTTCCTTATGTAGGAATAGCGGAATATACATATGGTTTTTCCAATAAATTTTCAGCAGGGATCTTAATCGGATCGACTCCAATAGTCCCTGGTTATGGATTAAGAATAAAAGGAATCTTATATCAAAAAAATGAAAACTTTAGAGTTACTGCAAAAACACCTATACTCTATTATCCTAAGACTAAAGATTTGGGTGGAGAACCGTGGGTGTTAGCTTGGCCTACAATAAATTCTGAATGGAAATTTGATTCTGGAATTAGAGTAGCTGCGGGTGCAGGCATAGTAGCTGCCGCTTGTGTAAATAGCTTATTAGGACTAGAGGTTGAAGATGGGCATCATCATGCAACAGAAGACACCCAATTACCTGAAGAAGACCACTCCGAAGGTCATCACCATTCTACAGAAGGACACCACTCTCAAGAAAGCTTAATGTCGGTAATGCCTACTGCAGGATTCATGGGAGATGTATGGAATACCATACAAACAAGTATTTCTATCCCTATCGGAAAACAATTTTTATTCCAATCAGAAATAGCCTTAGTATTTGATGGTACTTCTTTAGCAGATAAAAAATGGGTAGGTAGATATCCTGTGATTTTGTTTGTGGGGGTTTCCTATGAGTTTTAACGCTATACGAAATCAACCAACTAGAACTATTTTGTAAAGATGACATGACCATGCTTTCTTTGCAAAATAGTAAAACAGAGATCTTCTGGATTGTATTAACTGGCAAGGGCGATGCATGATCTCAGAATTTCAGCAGGGAGGGACAGAGCAACTCCAAAGAGTATTGCGACTATGGTGTCCGTGAAGTCATGATTTTTTTATGCTGATAATTAATATCCAAATATGGTAAAAAGATTATGATATTTTTCATGAATTATATATTGGGTCAATAAAGGTAGTCTTCAGTAAAAAAGTAAATTAATCTATTCCATTTAGATTGGCTACCAATTACTTACAATCCCCTACTCCAATTGTAATTAGCGCTTTTATTGTCTATTCTTGATTTCCTCCTCATCAATTAAATTTCTATTAACTTTTATTTCTTTCAGTTTTCCTAAAAGTTTTCTTTAGCTGTATTAAATGTTAGTATCAAAACTATAATGGTTTTATAACTGGCTCTGATACCAATACTTCGAAGGAAAAAAGAGTAAGATCAGTTTTTTGGATAGCGTTATGATATTACGAGTAGCATGGTTTCCGAAAAATACAAGTATTGCGATCAGCAGATGATTTTCGATTATAAAATATAACAATAATAGTATTGTATGGATCTATTATCCGTTATAAAATATGAATAAACTCAAAATCAAAAAAGATAAATCAATTCCATCATTGGATGATATATCAACAAAGAAAGAAAATGAAGCTCAGTCTGCTTATACTCAATATGAAGATCTGATGGAGAAGCTGGAGAAAGAAAAAGAGGAAGAGTTTGATAGAATGGTGGAGCGGAATAGGAGTTATAATATGGAGGAGGGGGTGTTGGAGATGGTGGATTTTCGTTAGGTGCAAGAGTTGAAGTGGAGCAATAAAACAATACACTTAGTTATATTTTAATTTTATCTATTAGATTTGTTTTATACATTCGCTAGATGAAAAAACATCTAACTGTATACTGCGGATCAAGTACTGGATCCAATCCTATCTATATTGCTCAAAGTAAAGCACTAGCCATAGAAATGGTAGCCAACAAATATCATCTTATGTATGGAGCTGGTAATGTAGGACTGATGGGCGTAATCGCAGATGAAATAATGACTCTAGGTGGAGAAACCGTAGGAGTAATCCCTCAGCATCTTATTGACAGAGAAGTTGGCCACAAAGGACTAACAGAACTCATTGTCACTCAAACGATGCATGAGAGAAAACACATTATGGCAGAGCGGACCAATGGTTTCATTGCAATGCCAGGTGGTGTAGGCACATTAGAAGAGATCATCGAAATCATGACATGGTCACAGCTTGACCTGCATCCCTACCCTGTTTGTTTTTATAATGTGAATGGATATTATGATAAACTTTTTGAATTCATGTCCCATATGGTAGAAGAAGGTTTTCTCAAGCAATTTCATATTGATAAATTGATCCTAGAGTCTGATCCCAAAAAACTCATAGAAAGAATAATAAACTATGAGTCCAAAAATCAAGGTAAGTGGGTTTCAGCACATGATTGAGCAACGCGTACATTTAAACCTAGGGAATCTCCTTATAATCGTCAAGAAATGAATGTCTACATTAGTACAAATAAAACACTCTGACTAATGAACACTGTTTTACATACATTTCTATTTTTTATCTTTACATTACAAGTAACCTATGCTTCAACTTATAATGTGGGAGCAAGCAGAGATTATGTATCACCAAATGACCTCTATAATGCGAACATCTTATCAGACGGAGACACAATATTCATAGATGCTGAAGATTATTTAGGAACTAATTCCTTAGCTGTCTGGACTCAAAATGATCTTTTCATCCAAGGAATCGGAGGAAGACCACATTTAGTGGCTGATGGTGCAGCTATATGGGGCAAAGGAATTTGGATATTTGCTGGAAACAACATTTCTGTAGAAAATATTGAATTTTCAGGCGCTACCGTGCCAGATCAAAATGGTGCGGGAATAAGACTAGACAGAATCAGGATGACGGCAAGAAACTGTTATTTCCACAATAATGAAAATGGAATACTTACCAGTAACCCTTATGAAGGCACAATTACAATAGAATATTGTGAATTTAGTGGAAATGGATTTTCTGATGGAATTAGCCATAACATATATGTAGGACACGTTGAGAAATGGATTTTCTGATTCAACTATTCTCATCAATCAAAAATCGGGTATTGCTTAAAATCTAGAGCCGCTGAGAATGTTATCCTATACAATCGGATCACGGATGAAGCGACAGGCTCATCAAGTCGTCTTATAGATTTACCAAACGGAGGTTACAGTATACTTATGGGGAATATATTCATGCAAGGCCCAAATGCAGAAAATTCAAATGCAATAGGATACGGACTAGAGGGGCTGCAAACCGATGGTATGCACAAATTACTTTTTGTCAACAATACTTTGATATCCAAAAGATGAACTAACGCAAGCTTTTCGATATCCAGAATGGGACAGAGGAAGTCTACATTGCTAATAATATTCTAGCTGGAGAAGGCAGTGTCAATGCACCATCATCCGCCGTTTCAGAAAACAACATCATAGAAGAAGAAGAAGAAGAAGAAGAAGAAGAAGAAAACATAGAAAACTTACTCTTGATTGATGAAGCAAATTATGATTACAAACTATTTGCAAATTCTCCTAGCGTTGATGCCGGCATTTCTATTGATCCTATTAATGAAAATGAGTTAACACCACTATTTAGCTATTTGCACAATTCTAGCGCAATCCAAAGAACTGAAAGTGGTTCATCAATCGACATTGGTGCATACTAATATGAATTCATTACATCCAACAGTCAAGAAGATCTACAAAAAGACTTCTTAGTCTACCCTAACCCAACTACATCCGAATTTAAAATATCAGGTATAGATCAAGATTATATAACTGCCTACCTATATAATTCTTCAGGTCAGAAAACAATGGATTTTGATTCTTCAAAAACCATTGATATATCAGGTCTAAAAAATGGAGTATATAATGTTAAAATAATGAATTGCTGTGGAATAAAATCCATTTAATTGATAGTGATCAGATAGAATTTAAAAATCTCGATTCTACAGTTTCTATATTTTTCATGAATTAAAAGTGTACATTTTCCTACCAAAATATAGGTCTATCAGCCTCATTCTAATTACTTTAATACTCTTTTACATCGTTTTACATTCATTAACTACATCTAGGTTGAACTTCCTATACATTTATGAAAATCATTAAAATCTATAACAATGAACAAAATTAAAATTATCGTTTTATCACTATTTGTTTTCTCAACAATAGTACCAGCAACTGGTTTAACTCAGTGTGTAGCAACTTGCCAAAAAACACAAGTAAAATCTGTATTAAAGGTCAAGCAAAATCCGAATATCAATATGTCAGTATCGCACGGACATTGCACTACTCCATTTGCAGGTATTGTAGAAAACTTAAACGTAGTCACTACCAAGCGAGAAGACCTTGGAAATCCCCTAGAAGGCATGAGCATATCATTTGATATTGATCCAAATACATTCAATGTATGTGCTAGTGATGGGTTAACAGAACGACTTAAAACTCCTGGTTTGTTTCTAGGAGAGAACAATGAGAAAATGACCTTCACGTCGACAGATGTTTATACAATGGGATTAGATTGGTATCAAGTTAATGGTCAATTTACAATTAAAGGAGTAACAAAAGATGTCAAGTTCTTTGTAACTGGAATTAGAGATCCAAAGGAAACTATGCCTACTTCACTTGTACTAAAAGGTGAGTTAGATCTTTTTGACTGGGGAATTGATTATGATAAGATTGTAACCGGCAAATCAGATCCAGTACCAACAAAAACACTGTACATTAATATGCAGATTGAAATGTCTTAGAGTCAAGAGCTGGTAGGGGAATATATTAAAATGATCTAAGCCTATATCCATTGTATAGGTTTAGATCATTTAAATCTTTAGCTATCGTTTCTTTTTACTCAATCTTAGCATTTTCATAATCTTCTAAACACTTATTGAGTGGATTACCTTTATTGTGAATGCAATCACAGAATTCTAATTCAGCTGTTGAGATATTAACTTCATTAAATTGCTTCTGGCAATCGGAAAATGAATTTCTTGGTACAATATCGTATGAATAAATAGCACCAAAAATCACGATAAAAGTTATCAAAGCTGCAGTTACAAAAAACCTAAATGGAAATTTGCTACTATAATTTATTGGCTTTGGTATTATGCTATGGTATGAAGATTCATTAATTGGTAATATATACTTCAATTTATCATAATTCCAACATAGCAAATACAAATTGGCCAAAACCATAAGTGGTGCAGTGACAATAGATCCTTCAAACCGAACTGCAAATGACAAGATGCATATATTCACTATGATGGGCAAATAAAGTAATGCTCCCAATAATACCGTTCGAGGTATCAACAAAAGTATTGCGGCAATAACCTGCGCAATTCCAATCATAGTGTAGTAATATCCTGTATGATGGAGCGCTTCTAAATATTGACCCATTGGCTGATTCACTGATAAACCACTAGCGAAACGTTCGCCAATAATCTTAGTTATCCCCGATGGCATAAAACCCAAAGCCAGAACTATTCGACAGAATATTGAAAAGTAATAATGCCATCTATTTGTTTTTATATTGACATAGAATCGGTTGAATTTAGATGAAGTATTCACTTTAACTGATTGATTTAATAGGAAAATATACGATGTCTATCTTCCATGTGGTCAAATAATCATGCTGTTTTTCACTTACCATTACTAATAATTAGCTGTTCGTGCGCTATTTCTAATGTGTCTATTGGTACTTCATTCCCTTCAGACTTCAAATCTGTGCTTGATATTTTTGTAGGCCATGCATTATTCAGCTGCCATTGCATCGTTAATTGACCACCTTCATCAAGTAATTTTATTAATACTATTCTTCCTTTAATGGTATTGATTACAATTTCGTTGTGCCAATTCCAGAATGCATTTTTTTTACGAAAACACCTCTTTTCATAGAGACATTACATTACTTGACTATTCCAGGCATCTTATCTGTAGTGTACTCAGGTATTTGATTTTCTAAATCCATCCCAGATATTTCCTGAAACATGACATTTTTTTGGCCGTTTCCAAAATCAACTTCAAATCTAAATTTAGGCTTGGGACATGTTGTGCTCGCTTTACTTCCGTCGTCTGCCAAAATAATACTATTGGTTATAAATAAAAGAGCATTTTAATTACCTGTCACTATATTTATCGGCCTCCAGACTCCACCATATATTTCATCTTCTGTGCCAAATGTATGTGTACAGTCTATATCATTTTTGGAACCAGACAATGCCTCTATTTTGAATCCATATATCTCTCGTCCAATACTTAAATTATCGAATATAGAAACAGGCTTTTCAGCGTTCTTTTGATTGATTCTACCTAATTTATAGATTACAGAATAGAAGGGGCCTGCGTCTCCTTGATCTTCAGAAGCAGAAGCCCAAATAATTCCACCCTGATCAATATGCATATCAGTGACACTCCTTTTTTGCAAACTGTTCTCCCAATTTCCTGGAGCATTAACATTTACCCCTTCTAAGCCTTCGCCTTCTATGACCAAAGTATTTTTCTCTATATTCCACAGTCCCCATCTCATTACTCCCATTGGCTTCCATTCTGATCCTCCACGTTCTCCTAAAATTACAATTCTTTCATTTTCAGAATAAGCCAGACAATGAATAGCTTCGTATTGATCACCTGTCATTGCAAAATCATTTCTCTTCAATAATGGAAGCTTCATACTACTTAATACTTTTGCTTTGAGTGTGTTAATATCAATTCGGATATGAAACATTCGTCCAAGGTTTCCCTGCCAGTTTCCTGATTCAGCAATTAAATATTCATTGGTCTTTCCTGGAATAGCGCAAATGCTTTCTAAATCATTTGAAATACCTCCTTCACCCCAAGAATCAACTTCAATTGGAAAAACATCAATTGTTTCTCCAGTAACCTTTACCATTCCTAACCTTACTCCACCATTTTGCCTTTTTAAATCATAAACAACCAAATAAGTACTGTCGTTTAATTGTTCCATTCCACTTGATCCTCCGCTAGATTTCCTAACATCTATCTTGTGTTCTTTGATTGCATTAGTAAATGCTTTAAGGCCTCCAACAACTGGCAAATTCAATGTGGTTTTATCTAAGTCAATAGTCAATTCAGTGCCAGGTTCTGGATGTAATGTGTACTCTTTATCACTTGAAAAAATCATTAACCCTATTTGTTGACCTTTCTTGATGATTTGGTCATCTGGCATTAAATCAAAACTCACTTCATAGGACTCTCCTCTTTTTAGGGGTTCACTTTCTCGTATTGAGTTATGGTTTTGCGGATCGGCCCAGCCACGCGTAATTATGTTATCTGTTATCTTAGTTCTTCTTCCTTCATTCCAAGGTAATGAAACCAACCAAACCGATAAATTGGCTGCAGGTTTATTACAAGATAAGGTTACTGTCACATTTGCTGTTCCTGAAATATGAATATCCTTCGTCAATGTAGGAGAAACATACAACAGGCGATGATTTGTGTGTTCTGCGCTTGCCAATGCCGTTCCTGTAAATGAGTAGTTATCCACTAAGGTTTCAGTGCCTTGATATTCTGGCTTGGTGGTGCTCAACCCTCCAATATTTGGGGCTCCTGAGTTTAGATGTAACTTCACTTGCGCAGCATCTGGATTCGGATAATTGGCATAAGGTGTTGGATTCTCTCTCTTATCGTCCTCACGCACGATCCAAGCTCGTGGATCTTTTTCTACTCCATTTTCTACACCATGTAAGTAACGCGTAAACCACTTGTTCATTAATGTCATTGGTGGAGGACCACCATGTCCATTTTGGTGATAATATATCTGACAAGGCAAACCTTTATCTTGGGCAGCTTTGTAGATCCTATAGCTATGTTCTGGCATTACATTCCAATCATTAAAACCATGTGACATCAATAAAGCGGCTTTCATAGGTTCCATATCATTCAAATAATCGCGACCTGCCCAGAAGTCATTATAATCCCCAGTAATTCTGTCCATGCCATTTTTCATTTCTACGTCTCTTACTGTCGCATTATTATAAGCACGTTTTGATTCATCACCGCTATGAATAAAGTCATACAGCACATCAATGTCTTCACCTAAATATCCTCCAGGAGACCTCACTAATCCATTTGATCGATAATAATGATAATAAGATGTATTTGGTGCTATTGGTATTATTGCTTCAAGTCCTGATACACCTGTAGTTGCTGCCGCCAATGGAATGGTCCCATTATAAGAAGTGCCTGTCATCCCTACTTTACCAGTTGACCAAAATGCCTTTACTTTTTCATTACCATCGATAGAAGTATAGCCTGGAATTCTACCGCACAACCAATCAATAACTGCTTTCGGAGCTAGCGATTCATTGTCACCTCCAACTGTTGGTGCTCCTTGAGAGAGTCCAGTTCCAGGGGATGAAGAATGTACCACGATATAACCTCTTGGCACCCAAGTCTTAATATGAGAATTAGAAATAATTGGTCTCTCTCCAGTTCGAACAACTTCCACTTGTGTACGTTCTTTTGCAGCTGCACCAAGCTCATGGTTGACATCCCAAAACAAACCATCAATATTTGGTGCTACACCAGCAAAATAGGGGCTAGAAACATATACAATTGGCAATTTAAGCCCTTCTGTTTCTGTTTGTCGTGGTCTAGTAACCGCGACATGCATTCTATCCTTTTTCCCATCGCCATCCGTATCAAACTCGGCTTCTACCCATAGATCATGTCTAATCCAATTTTCGGAGTCTTCAAATCCAGGGACAATTTGGGCCTCTCCATTTTCAAAAATTGGAATTGATTTTTCTGCTGTTTGAGCATTTATTGAGATTAGAGACGTAAATAGTATTAAAAGAATAAAGGATAATTTAATCAGACTCTTCATAGATTTTTTTTGTTGCTATTATTTCTGTTGATTGCTAACCAAAACGCATTTGGTTATTTGCTGTGATCACTAAGATAACAAAAAGGAATTGCGTGAGGGTATTCAATAGATTTTCAATGATAATAAAAAAAACTACTATTGATTATAAAGGACAGCCTATAAATTACTCTTTGGGACAAACTATCTTCATTATGGTGTGTCCTAAAAGGAAGTCCAAAATCATCTTGAACCCCCCATGAAACCATAGTTATCCACTCCAAATTGTTTTGAATCAATGGTTAAAAATTCATTGAGTCATCTACTCCAAAAACATGAGCACCTCTTTGCTTTTCTTTTATTGTAGTTAGTATCTGTGCGCTGGTGCTTTTATTATCTAGTCCTGAATTCCATTTTTAGTCTAAATATTCAGATTTATTGCTCCATTGCGAAAAAAGTATAACAACCAATCCAATAGGTAAAATGATTGAAAGTATTGAACGATGAATGGTATCCTTTTTTATTTTGAAATAATTAATTCAGGTAGTGCCTTAAACCAATTTGGGCTAATTTCTATCCCGCATTTGTTATGAGTTGAATCTAAGGTTAGTTTTATTAATACTTTAATTAGAAATCATAGGTAGCCTTATTTGTGACGGATACTCTGAAGAGTGATGCAACTTATTAAGAGCGATTACACCTTCTTTTTCATCATAATTATTACCTCCAGTATTCAAATTACGAGCAAATCGGGGAAAGTTACTGCTCGATATTTCAATACGTATTTGATGTCCTTTTTTAAAATAATTACTTGTGGACATTGCAGTCAAATCAACCTTGTAAATTTCGTCTTTCTCCATAAATACTTCTTTATCATAACCTTCTCGATACCTTACTCGCTGAATCGTTTCATCCAAATTATACGCTTTTCCATCAGGATATACATCGATAAGTTTAATAGTAAAATCGGTATCTTTTGCATCTGAAGAAACATATAAGGTAGATTCAATAAAACCTGAAATCTCTACGCCTTCTTTTAATACATCTGTAGTGTAAACCAAAATATCATTTCTAGTTTCCATTTGTTGCTGATCGAAGGCACCTCCTTGAATAGCATTCCCTGTACAACATACATTTCCACCATATGAAGGCACAGGTTTCATAGGATCATAAGTGAAACTATCAGGATTATCAGAATTTGCCTTTGATGTTGTTAATTTTCCATCCCCAAAAAAGCTATTTGCATTCCCATTACTGTTTAAATAATAAGTTGTCAACTTAGCGTTTTCTGGAGGCCATGTTTCTGATGCTTGCCATTCGTTACTACCCATTGTATAATATTGCACCCTAGGTGTTTTCTCTTTAAAATCGTTTTGTTCATCTTTCAGCCACAAATCAAACCATGCATAAATTTGATCAGCGTAGTTCAACCTTGCATCGCCAACACTTCGTTCGCCAACAATTGTATTTTCAGTTGCACGCGTATAACGACAATGCAAAGTAGGTGCAATTACTAAGTATTGGTTATCTCTTATTGTTGCATCTTTTGAATTATTTCTGACATGATTGAATAATGCAAGGTTAGGAGTAATAGACACGTCATACCAAGAAGCAAACCAAAAACTAGGAACCCCAATTTCCATATCATCATGATAAATCCCTCCATTAAACCAAGCTTCATCATTTGGTTTACGAGTTATCATTTTATCAAATATTTCATGTTTGCCATTTATGTTTTTAAGAATATCTTGAATAGGTAAATGATTTAAAGCTTCAGCCATATCTATAGGGGGATTTTCAGGAGCTAAATCGTAAAATCTTGAAATTCTAATTAAATCTTCTTGAGTTGCTCCGGCTGGAATTCGTGGTTTAAACTTATCGTGCTCTACACCATATAGCCAAGAAAAGAATAACATTTGTTCTGCTCCGCCACGAAACCAATTCCCTTGTTCGTTTATAGATCCAACCCTTCCAACACCCGCACCATAGCCTTGAGGCACCATTGCAGCGTGAGAAGGATGATCTAAAGCTGCAACTGCCATTTGCCATTCCGCTGTAGAGGAACAGCCCAAAGTCCCTATTTTACCATTAGACCAAGATTGGTCTTTCATCCAAGTAAATGCATCATAGCCATCTGTTAAAGGAACTCCTAAAATATCCCACTCCCCTTCTGAAAAATATCGACCACGTTCATTTTGGACTACATAAGCATAACCCCTTTTAATAGCTTCTAAAGCTCTGCCCGCTGTTCTTGTTCTTTGTTCTCCATCTCCCCATGAATTAAAATTATATGGAGTACGTGAAAAAATAATAGGCACTTTTTTATCAGTTTTAGGGCGATATATATCAGTTGCTAAACGAATACCATCACGCATTGGCATCATTATTTTTTGATCAACAATAGCAAGTTCTTCAAGCTCTTGAAGGATATTATCCTGTGCTTGAAGGTTTAAATTTCCTGCAAAGAAATAAGCAATTACAAACGAAATTAAAATAGTGCGTTTTTTCATTTTACGAGAGTTATTTGTTTTAATATTAAATTTTCTTTCAGAAGCCAATTTCAACAGTTTATGCATGGATTGTTAGGACGAGCACTAAGATAGTTAAGTATAGGAAATTTAGCAGGATTCCTCTAAAAGGATTTAGCAAGCCTATTTTCGCATTCATGTTACTTTCTAGACTTGATTATTTATTGTAAGTATTTTCATGCGTAGTTTATTACTATCTTCCAACAGAAACCCATCAATCACAAGTAAATCTAGCAACTTATCTAAAGTCTTAGATTCATATAACTCGTTTTGATTAGGTTCTGGATTCTTTGACTTAGCATGTAAATATTTACTTAAAGAATCTGAATTTATAGCTTCTGTATTGAACATCATAATATTAAAATGTTCTTTACTTTTTATTTTTTCGAAATCGATATCTCCTTCGTGTTGCCAGAATTTCCAATCATTGAAATTACCACTATAGGTTTTAATGGATGGATTAGAGTATTTAACACCGAACTCCTTGTTAGAATATAAGTTATGAAGGTATGATATATAAATCCCACCTAGATTGGTTTCCGTTTTTTTCTTAGAGAATAGACGTACTGGATTAGTGACATATCTCCCCAAGTGGGAATTGTGGTTGGTTTTAGACTTGGATTATTTTATAATATCTATCTCTTTAGTAAACCATTTAGTCTTAAATTTAAATAATCCCTTACCAAACTACTTACCGTGTATTTTTCATCTGAAAAAATCGAGGGATTAGTGACAACTTGAATTATAAATAATTTATCAATGCTTCCTAATAATTCGATAGAAACAGAATTGTAAACTCCTTCTTCTATGCCTTTCTTATAATGGTCTTTTAACAATTCCACAAAACTATCAGTAAACTCATTTATTTCAGACCATGCTTTAGGAAAGTGCTGTTTAATATTCTGCAAAAAAGTAAGTGAAATACCAGTAGTCCCCTCAGCGAATATTTCGATTAAATGTCCATATAGTTTAACCGTATCCAGTTTTTGTTGTCTAACATTAATTATAGATTCAGTTAAAACTTTGGTTCTAGTATGACATGCAGCTTGTAATATTTCTTCTTTACTTTCGAAATATTCATAGATTGTTGATTTACTCTTTCCCGCAATCCTGGCAATATCGTCCATCGTCAATTGCTCTAAATTTTCAAACTGTAATCCTTCTAACAAGTCACTTAACCACTTGTTGGTCTTACTGGTTAAACCTTTGCGTTTTTTCGACATCGATTTCCGTCCCATTACTTGTTGATTTTTATAGCGTTAATGATCATAACTTTTACAAAAAGTACTTCTGAAATTTATTAATCTCTTTTTTGAGATACAAAGTTTGTAATATTTCACAAAAATAGAACTATATTTACATAAATAGTTCGATTACGTAATTTTAATTATCGTTTTAACATTAGCTCATGGGCAAATTAAAATACTTTTTTGCATACATTATTCCACTTCTGGCCATCCTAACATTCAACACAACAGGATTTTCCGCTTATATAGGCATCCTCTTCCTGTATGTAGGGGTACCCATTTTAGAGCGGATCTTTCCACCTGATAGATATAATCTTGTTGAGGCAGAAAAGGAATTGGCCAAAGAAGATATTTTCTATGATTTAGTATTGTACTTAATGGTACCGTTGCATCTTTTTGTCATGTATACTTTTTTGGTATCTATTTCTGATCCTACATTAGCGACTTCTGATATTGTAGCAAGAGTATTTATGATGGGGACACTTCTAGGGGTTATTGGCATAAATGTAGGACATGAGCTTGGACATAAAACGAAAAACCCATTGAAACAGTTTTTCGCTCAAGTAATGCTAACAACTTCAATTCAAAATCACTTTGTTCCATACCACAATGGTGGACATCATAAGGATATCGGGACTCCCGCTGATCCTACGTCAGCAAAAAAAGGGGATAATTATTATCCTTTTGCTATAAAGTCTCAAATCGGAGGATATTTTAAAACCTGGAAATTAGAGGCAAAAAGACTAAAAGCACAAGGAAAAAACCCGAATTTGAATCCAATGATTATCTATACTCTTTTACCTATACTACTATTTATTGGAATTTATTTTTCCTTTGGTTTGTATGTAACAGTTTGTTATTTTATTTCTAGCATTTATGGTATTGCAATATTGGAGTCTCAAAACTATTTTGCCCACTATGGACTGCGTCGTAAAAAACAATCTAACGGCAGATACGAAAGGGTAAATGCTCGTCATTCTTGGAATTCAGATCATATAATCGGAAGAGTATTATTATTTGAATTAACCAGGCATTCTGACCACCACCATATAGGAGGTAAATCATATCAGATTCTTGATTCGAAGGAAGAAAGTCCAATGCTACCCTATGGTTATCCAATGATGTTAATGTTATCTTTTTTCCCTTTCTTGTTTCGTCCATTAATGCAAAAACAACTCGATCTATATGAGTTAGATTAAATTAGAAATAATCAATTTTCTTATGTACAAATTCCATCTTCCCTAAAGCGTAAAAAATAGGACATTGATGATGAGTAATAAGCTGCCCCTACTCTATGTCATTATCTTTTTGATGGTTTGATATTCCTATTTTTACTCAATATTTCCTGAAACACTTTTTCATCAACTGGCTTGAATATTCTTTTATCCGATAGAGGATATTTGAACAAATATTCTTTTGGTAGAATTTGGTCTTTTTTCAAACCCACCACCACAATTAGGGCAAACATTCTGGAGCAATGTTATACCATTTACGGTTTGGAATGTCGGAATATCATTTTGGTATTTTTATGTGGAAGGTTCTATAATTAGCTATTTTTTAATAATTCTACAAAACAATCATCAGGCTGTTTAATTATATCATCTACTAAAACTTTCAACCCTAAATAATGATTAAACATATTAGGATCAGGTTTGACATAATTGAAATTTTGATGCCTCCAAAATGTCATTGAGGCACCTGCATAAATGGTAAATGCTTTTAAGGAATTAATTTCATCCTCTAATAACTGAACTTCTGATTGATATCCATCTAAAAGGTGTTTGGCTCTATCCAAATTTACAATTTTTCCTTCTCCACAAATTCCAATTATTGTCATTCCAATATCAAAAACGCGATAATAATTTGCTGCCTCTTCAAAATCTATTATCGTTGCAGTTTTCCCATCCTCTCCAATAATTACATTGTCCCAAAAAACATCAGAATGAATTAGCGATTTAGGTAAATCTAGATTTAAGTATGGCGTAATATATTCTAGTATATTATTCAACCAAATATCAAACTCAGAATTGGGAGCATACTTTTTGACAAGTGAAAATTGTTCCTTTCCATAATTAAGTTGTTTAGGAAGGTATTCAGGAGCACTTATTTGGTGTAATTTGGCGAGTTCCTTTCCTATAGATTTCAACAAATGAGGTGGAAGGTCTTTTATAATTTTCCCTTCAATAAAAGCTTTGATAATTATTGGCTTATCCTTCCAGATAATTACGGATTCATTATTGGTCGTATAAATGAGTTTGGAAGTATTAAACCTGTTTATTTCTAAATGTTTTAATAAGTGAGCAAGTTCTTTTGCGTTGCTCCCTGTTTTTTGCTCAAAAATACAAAGTACAAATTTTCCTTTTTTAGATTTCACTAAATAGTTTGTATTTTCAGAACCACCGCTTAATAACTCAAAAGCTGAAATATTGTGAATTCCGAATTGTGCTAAAATTCCCCTAATTTCTCTTCCATCCAAGCGGGTATAATGTGCCATATCTTGTTCTGATTTTTTCTGATTTGACATATTGAGTCTATCGGTTCATAAACTGCGTTTCAATCCATTTTTACGGAGTAATAGCTAATTTTACGTAACCAATTATTCAATATTGAAAAGCTGACAAATACATCGGTATAGCAATTTTAAAATACCATAATGTAATCTCTAGCATTTTAAAATCATTCTATAATCCTAAAACTTTTACCCCTTGTTCGAAAATGATATCTACAGGAATTCCTTTAGCAGAAAGTCGATCTAAATCAGCCTGTAATTGAGTTTTGATTATTCCTTTGTCAGCAACTAAACTAGCCACACCATCATAATCTCCATCTCCTTGTAAGGTCAATATCTTTTCTGATAATGCATCCATTGCTTTTTGAAAATTACCAAAATTGACTTTGTATGTTCCTGCCTTTTCATCTCTTGTGAATGCACCCATTTCGTCAAAGAAATTGAAACGGATCATGTTCGCTTTTCCATGGGCTGAAGAAGCTCCGAACCTTACCGATCTGAATATTCCTGCCATAAAAGTGACGATATAATCATTGAGTTCACCATCTAATTCTCCTTTCTTGTGAAGTTGGTTAATCATATACAAACCAAGCATATCTGCCTTACCTTCTTCTAATGCAGAAGCATGTTCTTTCAAGGCTTTTCTGACTGTCCCTTTTCCATCAATTGTATTTTTTATACCTAAACCATGTGCTACTTCGTGGAACATTGTATTGGCAAAAAAAGCATCAAATTTTATATGATTTCTTTGACTTGGATCAATCAATTCATCTGCAATTGGAATAAGGATTTTTTCAAATTTCGCCTTCATTGCATTTTTCAATTGAAGCCTTCTTGTCCCTTTTTTCAATTGTACTTCTTCGTCGTTGGGAAGGTTAATTGCGATTGTCTTACTACCTGCATTACAATCTCCAGCGTAATAGACAATATCATACGCATTCAACTCTGTATCTCTTCCTGGTTTTTCTTTTTTATATGCCTCAGGCACTGGCAACCCAGTTTGTAATTCTGGCAAGAAAGCTGCGTATTTTTCTAACCGCTTACTCCATTCCATATCTTTAATAAGTATGTACGCTTCGTGTGCCGCTTTATACCCGAACAATTGATCTTCATACGTCTCGATAGGGCCTATGACAACATCGATTGGATTCTTCTTCATATCCAACCATGCAAAATCACTTGGTTGGTAATCATCGTTGAGCATTGCTTCAGAACGAAGTGTTAAGTATTTTTTCAATCCTGCCTCATCCGCTAATTCAGCGGCCTTTGCGAGTAGGTTGGAAACTTTCGCAACTTGATCTTTAAATTGTACATGGTAAGGAATAGATTTTAGAGACCCATCTTCATTCCTTCTGATGAAATTATATAGTCCCGACTTATTCTCTAAAGTGGACTTCTCAAATTCTTCTTTTGTCATATCCTTTGGATAGTAATTAGCTCCCATTGGCTTCTCTCCTACTCCATCAACAAATGGTTTATTCCCATTTATTCGATCCCATGGTCCATAATTGATATTTGCAAATGCCTTAGTCTCATCATCTTTCAAACCTGCCATAAATTCGTCCTTATCACCATAAGATTCATACCAGAACAGTTCATTCATAATCTCTCCCGCTTTAATAAGAATTGGGATCATTTTTCGATTATTTTCACTCAATGAAGAGAGATCCGCCTCTAATTTAAATGTGGTATACTTTGATAATAATTTATCTATTTCTGAAGTGCTTTTATTTGCAACTGTTGTTTCATCAGCGACTTTAGCATCTTTAGGAGTACAAGCAAAAATTATTGAGCACAAGCATATAAAAAGAAAATATTTTCTCATTTGTATTCATATTGAGTTTAAACAATTCGTGAATATACAAAATGATAATTACAAGGATATTTGAATAATAGTGCGGTGTGTAAACCCTTTAGTATTGTCATTCCGAGTAACGTCGAGGAATTGAAAATGCCCTTAAACCTTTAATTTCGACCGAAGTGGAGAAATCTGCAACAATCAATTTACTTGCTCAGTGGCTTTATTAAACAATTTTGTGCATTATAGTTTACTCACTATAGTGTGAGGGTAAATTTGATCTTGTTTGATCTTGTTTGATCTTGTTTGATGTTTTGGGTTTTAGTCTTCTTTTATCGATTTTTCAACACCTTCCCAAGTTTTACAAATAGAGTCTAATAAAGATTAAAACACCATCTTCTTTTCTATTCTTTTACCCGCCACAACTGTTAGCGTAAATGACTGAGGTTCAGCTTCCAATATTAACGGAGTTACTTTAATATCATATACGCCAGGCATCAAATTTAAATCTCAATTTTGAGCAATAGACAATCGTTTTGAAAATACTGACTTTCCTTCTTGTTCCATATAGACACTTATGGATTGCGGCTCTCCATTGTGCGTTGGCATAAATCTTAGCGTCCCTGTATTGGGATTTCTACGAGCCAATGTTTCTTTATCCATTTTCACAGAAATAAATGAATAAAGTCAAAATTAGAATAATGGAAATTAGGCTAATTAAGTCCTTGTTCTGTAAATATTTTCTGCATAATTGGATAGGAATTATCTGTATCCCCAATTTTATTTCGTTCCAGAATTAGTTGTTCTTTCATTTCTTGAATTACCGAAATATATTCATCATCGTTGATTGCATTGTGTAGTTCATGAGGGTCTTTGTCAAGGTCGTAAAATTCCCACGCAGGTAAGCTACTTTCTTTTGAGGCTCCTTTTTTGTTTAAATATTGCCCATAGAAGAGCGCAAGTTTGTATCGTTCATTCCTTAACCCAAGATGAGCAGGGCGATCTGGGTGATGTAACCAATAACGATAATACATTTGATTACGCCAAGAGTCAGGTGTATTTCCTTTTAAATTTTCTCTAAAACTTTCTCCCTGAAAATAATCTGTTTCTTTCACTCCTCCATAATCAGCCATAAGAGCGGCAAAATCAATATTTAAGATAATATCATCAATACGCCGACCTCCTTTGATTTCTTTCGGATAGCGAATCACAAATGGCATTCTCAATGACTCTTCATATATCAGTCTTTTATCAAAAAAACCATGCTCGCCTAAAAAATAACCTTGATCAGATGTATATATAACAATTGTATTCTCTGCCAATCCTTCCTCATCTAAATAGTCGAGTAAACGGCCTATATTTTCATCTATAGCAGCTCCACAACGCATAAAATCTTTCACAAGCTTCTGGTGTATTTTTCTCCGCTTTTGAATACTATCCAAATTATCTAAAGGATATGGAAGTCCAGGATAAGAAGTCCAAAAAGTTGTGTCATTTGTTGCTTTGTCCCATCGTGCCCCCAATTTTTCCAATACTTGTCCAGTAAAAGTACGTCCTGTCGTATTTTTCCCAAAATCAAGTAGCGATATTGGCTCAGGAATGGTGTCATTTATGTAAAGCGAAGAATAGCGCTCAGGATAATCAAATGGTTCATGAGTGGCTTTGAAATTACAAAACATCAGAAAAGGACTTTCTTTATCTCTTTTATTTAAATGCTCAATTGTCAAATCAGTAATAACATCCGTAGAAAATCCTTTGTATTCTTTTCCATATTCGGAACGCCACCCATCTTGCCAATTCTCATCTGTCTTAAAAATAGGATTATGATATCTCCCTTGCCCGGGAAGAACATTGAAATAATCAAATCCTTCTGGTTGTTTTACTAAATGCCATTTTCCGATTACAGCAGTTTGATAGCCATTGTTTCCTAAAGTTTTAGCGATATTAGGATGCCCTTGCGGTAAAGATTCATTTAATGTATAAACTTGATTATGGTGACTATACTGTCCTGTTAAAACACTTGCTCGACTTGGCGAACAAATACTATTGGTGCAAAAGGCATTGTTTAATACTGCTCCTTCACTTGCCAATCTTTTTATATTATCATTTTTAACATAGTTTTCCAATTCTCCCCCATAGATTCCCCAACCAAGAGATGTATGGTCATCTGAGAAAATAAAGAGAATGTTGGGAGAGGAGGTTTCTTCTTTTTTACAAGAAAAAATACACATAAAAAATCTGTCTCTTATACACATCTCCGAGCCCACGAGACAGGCAGAAATCT
>CAJXUU010000084.1 GCA_913061325.1 uncultured Saprospirales bacterium
TTATGAAACCGTATAATGGAATTATAAACTTATATGTCAAAGAAGTTAATCAAGAGTTTGATGATGCAAAACTTCTAACTAAAAGTAAATCTCCAATAATGGGATATTTTTGGACTAAAGATTCTAAATTTATTCTTTATGTCAATGACAATGATGGAGATGAAAATATGAATGTTTTCAGAGTCGATCCATATGCGAATGATGTTAAGAGTCACAACCTCACACCATTAAAAGAAGTAAATGTCCAGATATTTGAAGTAAGTAGAACAAATCCAGATTTCCTTTGGGTAGGAATAAATGATAGAGATAAAGCTTGGCATGATTTGTACAAATTGCAGATTAGTACCAAAAAATTAGAATTACTCTATGAAAATAATGAGAGAATAACGGGTTGGGAGTTTGACTGGTCAGAGGAAATACGAATGGCATATAGAACGGATGAAAATGGGTTTTCTGAAATATTGTCGGTAAAAGATCTCAAAGATTTTAAACTAATATACAAGACAAACCTCCAAGAGAGTGCTCAAGTTCTTGGTTGGACTTCGGATAATAGTAAAGCATATCTAGAGTCAAACAAAGGAAATGTTGATCTATCTACATTATATGAATTTGATCCTGAAACAGAAGCCCTAGAAATAATAGAAAGTGATCCTGAGAACAAAGTAGATTTTGGTAATTTATTTCTTCATAGGCATACAAGGAAGATCCTTTGCACATCATACTTAGATGATAAACTAAAGAGATATTGGAAGGATAAAGAATGGGAATCTTTATACTCAGGATTTGAGGCAAAATTCCCTGGTAGAGAAGTTGGAATTATGTCTGCAACAGATGACTACAAACAGATGTTGATTGCCACCGGAGGTGATAGATATGCCAGTGAAGTATGGTCATATGATTGGAATACCAATGAATACAAACACCAGTATACAGCGAGACCAGATCTGAAAGAGGTAGAAGATAGACTTTCACCTATGGAACCAATCACTTTTGCAAGTAGTGATGGATTGATTATTCCTGGATATTTGACATTGCCAATTTCAGCTGAAACGAAACAGAATTTGCCATGTGTGATCTTAGTTCATGGAGGACCCAAGGGACCTAGAGATAACTGGGGATATAATGGGACTGTCCAGTTCTTAGCGGATCGAGGATATGCAGTCTTGCAGCCAAACTTTAGAGCTAGTGGAGGATACGGAAAGTCATTTCTCAATGCAGGAGATAAACAATGGGGTAAGCTGATGCAAGATGATATCACATGGGGAGCAAAGTACCTAATCGATCAGGGTATAGCCGATCCTAAACGTATAGCAATCATGGGAGGAAGTTACGGAGGATATGCTACACTAGCGGGTCTTGCTTTTACACCAGAAGTCTATGCTTGCGGTGTAGATATTGTAGGACCTAGTAATCTATTTACATTATTAGAATCTATACCACCGTATTGGGAAGCTGGTAGAAAATGGTTGTATGAAATGACGGGTGATCCTGAAACTGAAGAGGGACAAAAGTTAATCAAAGAATCTAGTCCCCTGTTTAGTGCAGATAAAATCAATAAGCCTCTAATGATTGTTCAAGGTGCTAATGATCCTAGAGTAAAACAAGCGGAATCAGATCAGATTGTGGAGGTTCTTAAAGAGAATGGACATGATGTTACTTACCTCTTAGCCAAGGATGAAGGACATGGGTTTAGAAAGCCATTGAATCGATTAGCTATGCATGTAGAAGTAGAACGTTTTTTTGCGAAACATCTTGGTGGGGATTTTCAGGAAAGCTTGACTGATGATGTTGATGAGACGTTGATGACTTTGACCGTTTAAGCTTAAAAAATGAAACCAATATAGTTTTTGAACGAATCATTAAATTCTATAAAAAAAGGATGCCGCACTGTACGCATCCTTTTTTTATTTTAGTAAGTTGAAATTTGATATTCCTAATTTCATCTTCTAGATATATCTCCATCAGATGTATACGCATCAAGTTCACCTAAGACATTTTTAGCTGCAATATCACCATCTGAAGTGATTGCTCTAACATCGCCATCGTTATTACTTAGGGCTATATCACCATCTGAAGTGACGATATCAAGGTCTCCTTTTACATTTGCAACAGCAATATCTCCATCTGATGTCACACATTTTTGGTTAGTTGTCAATCCATTAATAGCCAAGTCACCATCCGAAGAAGTAATTTTACAACTTGTTTCTCTTGGGACAAAGAATCTAATATCTACATTATAGGAGTCAATAAAGTTATTAAACCCTCTTTGAGGAACATCTTTGATGAGAACATTCAAAGATGTTGAACTTTCTTTTACAAGAATTTCTATTACTTTTTTGATTTTATTTAGTACTTCAGTTTTGCTTCCTTTGATAAGTTTTCCTTTCTTCTTTATGACCCTTTCTTCTTTATGACGAATTGAACCTCAATAGTGTTTTTATCATGAGATTGAACGGAGATGTCACCATCAGTTGTCAAGGCTGTTATTTGATTAGGACCATTCGATTCGAATACTTCAATATTTAGTATTGCAATTAGTCTACTCAAATGTAGGGTCGGTTATTTATAATAAAAAAGGCATATCTATTTATCATTATATGTAAAAACGATAAACGGATGTGCCTTTCTTCAAATAAGATCTAAACTTTTACTTATATGCTTTCTCTTGACCTAGTTCTTTTACCAAAAGATAGTAGAATACAGCTCTATACTTTGATTTGTTAGATGATCCCATGATATCTACAACCTTAGCCATCGCATCGTCTAGTTTTTTACCATCCTTCAATCCTAATTTTTTGATAAGAAAGTTATTCTTTACACGACCCATCTCATCTTCATCTGTACTTGATACTTTACTTGCATCAGCTTTATAGATGTTTGGTCCCACTCCTTTAGTTACTTTTGTAAGCAAGTCCTTGTCAACTCCTTTGACACCAAGTTTAGTAGTAAGATTTTCATAGTATGAATCTACTTTTTCTACGAATTTAGACATAATTCAGTTTGTTTTAAATGATTAATCAACATGCAACTTTCGAAAGGTGAAGCTGCTTTATCACACTAAGATATACAAATAATTCATTTGCGTAATATGTAAAGCACACATTTAACCGAATATTAAGTTAAAACTCTAGAATGACTTAGCAACAGTTTTTCCATATACGAAAACTCCTAATAGTGCGGAGGCCAATACAATGAGATAAATAAATGCAGTATTTCCTATTAATGAAAATATTGGGCCCGGACATGCTCCAGTAATTGACCAACCTAAACCAAACAAAACACCACCTATAACAGTGCCTTTATTTAGATCCTTTTTCTTGAAGATAAATGCTTTTTTATCAATAGTATATGGATGGTATCTCTTTAGGAAGAATAGAAATATAGACGCTGAAACTATTGCAGTACCGATAACCCCATACATATGAAAATTATCGAACAGAAACATCTCTTGAATCCTATACCAACTTGCCACTTGGCTATTTACCAGAGTAAATCCAAATACAGCTCCTGTAATTATATAAAATAGGTTTTTCATCGGACTATAGTATTATAGGTAAAATGAAGTAAGTCATTGTTAATCCACCAGCAAAGAAAGCCAAGGTTGCAATAACAGAAGATAACTGAAAATTTGCTATCCCAAAGATAGAATGACCTGATGTACATCCATTTGCATATCGAGTGCCAAAACCAACAAAGAAACCACCGATATCCAAGAGTAAAAGACCTTTATTATTTTGTAGATTATATAAATCGCTAGGGTAGAGGCCTCCTTTATTTTCGATGTTGCTATTTACCAAAAATGTAGTTGTTTTTTTACCTACAGACAAAGTCGAATCTGGATTGTATAGGTGAGCAATGAAACCGCCGATCGCTATTCCCGCTATGAAAATTAAACTCCAATAATGGACCTTAATATCATAATTAAAAAATCCTTTTTTCTTTGAGAATATAGCTATAGCACACAAATGTCTTAATGTTGATGATACGCCAAATTTTTTATTTCCTACGAGAAGTAAAGCGGGTACAACCAATCCAATAAAAAGGCCAGCTGCGGCCCAATGCATAGGCTCGCCAGTATTGGAGATGAAAATTATTAATTTCATTAGGAAGCTTTTTCTATTGTTCGAAGTATTGGTTTCTTTTCCAAAACACTTGAAATAATACTGCTAACTTTGGCGCTTTCTGTTAAAAAACCATCATGCCCAAGTTTAGAAGATAATTCCTCATATCTAGCATTTTTGATTTTTTTAGTTAGAAGTTTTTGCTCAGATATAGGAAACAATACATCTGTATCAATGCCAATTACTGTAGTTTTAGATTTGATGACTGATAGTGCCAAATCAAGTCCTCCTCGACCTCTTCCTACATTGTGGCTATCCATTGCTTTAGATAATGTCCAATAGGAAAAAGCGTCAAACCGTTTGATTAATTTCTCACCTTGATATCTTTGATAACTAGTAACTCGGTAATTCTCTAAATCTTCACTAATATCCTGTTGGGTGAGATCATAACCGGTTGCAGTCCTATAACTGAGAAGGGCTATTGATCTGGCAGCTAAGAGTCCACGTTTTCCGGCATCGTCACTTCTTTCTGTCCAAGAATGATCAGCCTGTATCGCTAATCGTTGACTTTCATTGAAGGCTATACCATATGGAGAATGCTTGGCATTAGTCGCTATTAATATTAAGTTTTCTATAGTTTCTGGAGCTTTAATTGACCATTCTACAGCTTGTTGTCCACCAAGACTAGCTCCAATTAATAGCTTTATCTTAGGTAAATTCATCTCATTTTGTAAATGAATGAAACCGTCTACAATATCTCTATTTGTAATTAAAGGAAAGTCATGGTAATACTTTTCTCCTGTATTAGGATTGATATCTAGCGCATTAGTGCTACCATAATGAGATCCAAGGGCATTGGCGCAAATTATAAAATGTTCGTTCGGATTTATCACTTGGTCATTACCAACAACACCTGGCCACCAGTCAAGCGGATCTGAATTTGCTGTTAAGGCATGAACGATCCATATTACATTTGACTTGTCAACATTCAAAGTGCCAAATGTTTGATAGGCCAAGTGGAATCTAGAGAGACGCTCCCCAGATTCCAATACCAATGGTTTGTCAAAATCACAATATTTTATTTCAGACATTATTTTCATAGTTTCTTTGCCTAGATTTCTTAATGTTGAGTTACGCAGATTGAGCCGCATTTTGCGTTTCTTCCTCTTTATCCAATTTTTTCAAACTATCGAAGGCATATTGTAGGTCTATTTTGATATCATCAATATGCTCAATCCCTACGGACAATCTAAGTTGACTAGGTAATACACCAGCCTTCAATTGTTCTTCATCTGTCAATTGCTGATGAGTTGTTGCAGAGGGTTGTATGATAAGTGTCTTAGCATCGCCAACATTAGCCAAATGGCTTATCAATTCTAGGTTGTTGATGAACTCTTGAGCATCTTCTTTGCCACCTTTTAGCGTAAAAGAAAGTACTCCTCCATATCCATTTTTTAGGTATTTCTTGGCTAATCGATAGTAAGGACTTGATGACAATCCTGGATAGTTTACACTTTCAACTTGCGGATGTATAGAAAGCCAATGTGCAATCTCAAAGGCGTTGTCAACAGTACGTTGGACTCTCAAGGAAAGTGTTTCTAAGCCTTGTAATAGTTGGAATGAATTAAATGGACTAAGTGCAGCACCGAAGTCTCTCAATCCTTCTACTCTTGCCCTTATAGCAAAAGCAATATTTGGTAATCCCAACGGATTGTCAACTCCAAATACATCTGAAAATACCAGCCCATGGTATCCTTCTGATGGTTCTGAAAAGTCAGGAAATTTACCATTTCCAAAATTATATTTTCCACCATCTATTACAACCCCACCTATGCTTGTTCCATGTCCTCCGATCCATTTTGTTGCGGAAGCAGTAACAATGTGCGCTCCGTGGTCTAGAGGTTTGAAAAGGAACCCCGCTGCTCCAAATGTATTATCAACTACCAGAGGAATATCAAATTCATTGGCTAGTGCTGCTATAGCTTCGAAATCTGGAATATTGAATTTGGGATTTCCAATGGTTTCAAGGTATAGTGCCTTTGTATTTTCATCTATCAGTGACCTAAAGCTTGCAGGATCATCTCCATCTGCAAATCTTGTTTCTATTCCTAATCTCTTGAATGCAACCTTGAACTGGTTGTGAGATCCTCCATATAAATATGATGTGCTCACAAAATTATCACCATTTCTTAGTAAATTGTTTAATGCTAAAAATTGTGCTGATAATCCTGATGCTGTTGCAACAGCTGCTACACCTCCTTCAAGTGCGGCTATTCGTTTCTCGAATACATCTGTAGTGGGATTCATGATCCTGGTGTAGATATTTCCAAATTCTTTGAGGGCGAATAAGTTAGCTCCATGTTCGGCATTTTTAAAAACAAACGAAGTTGTTTGATGGATCGGCACAGCTCTGGAGCCAGTTACTGGATCGGGAACTTGTCCAGCATGAAGTTGTAAGGTTTCGTACTTGTAATTTCTAATCTGATCTGACATAGTGTTGTAATTTATATATGAAAAGTAATTATAATATGAAATAATTGTAATGAAGTAGTGAAAGGCTAGAAATGAGCGTATGCTCAGTCGCAATCATCTATTAGTAAAACCAAACTTGTAGGTGGAAGAAATAGGGATGTGCGTTGTTTAGCTGCAACAGCAACAGCAACAAAAACACATGATAGGCATAAGAATTGCCTTTGTATTAATCGTCCTTAATCTTGTGGATTGTGTCTCGAATGTTGATAAGTAAGTCATTTTCTTTTTCATTAATAATCTATATTCCCCAAAATCGGGTAGGAATTGGCACCTTGCTTTTAGTAGGTTGCCTGAAGGTCATAGAGCCTATTCTCTCGCTTCATCTGTATAAAGTATTACGATATTCGAAAACTATATTCGAGTATTGAGTCGCAAACTTTCGACGATGTAAATGTATGGTATTAAAAGTGACATTACCAAATGACCAATTGGGGTTTATGATTTTGTTAAGAGATGAGTGGGAAGAGATTTGTAGCGGGTATCTGATATAAGTGAATGATAATTAGCTATGTAGGTACATGTTTTTATATTTAAGGACCTGCTGAAATATTTTTATTTTTTTTCTGTTCCCTTTTGAAATAAACAAGAATATATTGTTTTCAATTCAGCCCGAGCCAAATTTCATGTTCTCCTTCGGAGGCACAGAGGAACTACGCAGTAGATCCGTAAGACTAAGATCTTGTAGTGTGTTTTTATGAAAACACACGGGAGATCGAAAGGAGAATTAAAGAGGAGGAAGATGTCGTAATATTTGGTTTGGACAAAGAGCAAAAAAAGGATGTCCTATATCAATAGAACATCCTTTAATCATTATGATTTCATAAAGAGAATTTATTCTCCACTCAATTCTTTAACAATTCTATCCGCTTTATAGATGTACTTCATAGCGGCTATAATACCACCTGCATGTACGCTTACAGTTCTATTTTTCGCTGAATCAAAAATGAAGTTTCCAGGAAGGGATTCGATGTTACCATCAAAAATCAAACCTACTGCTTCTTTGTTTTTATTGATCAATGGACTACCTGAGTTACCACCGATGATATCATTTGTAGATACAGTATTCATAGGAGACTTCATAAGCTCATATGGAGGGTTATCAGTCCATCTTTCTGGAAGTGTCCAAGGAAATTCTTGCTTATGAGAGTAGTGTCTATCATATAACCCGAAGTAAGTAGTTATGGCAGGAGCGGTTGTACCATTATAGTCATATGCCTTGATAACACCATCAGAAATTCTTAAAGTGAATGTTGCATCTGGTGGCAAATTATCACCGAATACATTGAATACTTGATTCGCAATTTTTGTTTCTAAAGATTTTCTAGCTGGAGTCGATCCTTGGAAAGTAGTAGCGGCTTCAAAGTATCTAGGAACGAACGTTCTTGCTGCCTCTAGCATAATATCATCATCCTTCTTGATCTTATCTCCTTTAAGGCATTTTTCAGCTTTTTTGACATTTTTGAATCTTGTTTTGTCAATCATTTTGGTAACATAAGATTCGATATCCATGCCATCCAATACTTTACTTAATGTTTTATCACCAGGATAGATGTCAGCTTGGATTTCAGATAGTAATAATTTGAATTTTGATATCTCAGCAGGATCTTCTACAGTGGGTACCATCTGAATTATTGCCTCTCTTAGTTTTGTTTTTTGAGCCTCTGTTTCCTCTGATTCTCCACCCGTTTTTACAAGTTGATCATATTGGAATAGTTGGTGCATCAATAAGAAGATATTTCCTCTTAATCCACTTGGACTTAAATGCGTTATCGCCCAACCATGAGGATTTAACAATGCATATTCATCTTTCAAATCATCCCAATATGTAATACCTGGAGATTTTGATTTTACATAGTTTTCCATTGCGACTTTTCTACCAAATAATTCTGGATCGTTAAGCCCACCAACAATGCCACCATATGCTTTCATACCATTAGCCACATTTGCAATTGTGTTTAGTAGTGATTGTGCTTCGAATTCTTTAGCTGGATCATCTTTCATAGCTGTATAATCAGCCATCATCATCTCATTTCTGTTTTTTAGAAATCTATGTGTCATCGGATATCTGTAATCTCTATCGTATTCAAGTTGTGCAACTGTCCGATATCTTTCTGTAGATCCAGGATTACCAACAACGAATACTGGCTCTCCTGCCACAGCTCCCTCTGCATTAAATTTAAAATAATTCTCAGAAGTATTCAGAGGATTTCCATTTTCGTCATATGCTCTCCAGAATGTACAGTCAAGATTATATCTAGGATAAGTAAAGTTATCCGGGTCACCACCGTAAGCTCCAAGGTCCAATTCTGGAAGCAGTACTAGTCTGATATCATCAAATTTTTTGTGCCCATAAAGAGAATACTTACCACCACTATAGTAAGTTACTGTTTGTAATCTCAAACCTTCCCATCCTGGTTTAGATGCAAATTCCTCTTCGATAGCTTTTAGTGCTCCTTGCACCATATCAAAAGCTTGACCTTCATTCTCGGCAGCAGACGTTTTGGCTTTCACCATATCAGTAATATCAACGACTTGGATTAATTGTTCTACAAATAGACCTTCAGCTCTTCTTTCATCAGCTAATGTCTTTGCGTAATATCCTTGTTTGTCAAAGTTTTCACCTTCTTGTTGTAGCGCTCCAACTACATTTCTAGAACAATGGTGATTTGTCATGATCAATCCATCAGGAGATACAAATGATGCACTACACCAAGTAGCAAATTTCAATGATGATTTTCTTACATCATCAAACCATTTGTCTTCAGGTTCGAAATTATACGCTTCTTTAAACCACTCTTTAGGAGGATTTTCGAACGTCCACATTTTACCATAATCGAACGGATCAGGTGTTTCTGTCTGTTGTTGTTGACCAAATGAGATGGTGCATACAAAGGCCAATAGCCAAATCAATAATAGATTTTTCATTTAGGTAGGTATTTAGTACTAAAATTAAGGCTTAGGTGCCTTCTTTATTGTTGTTAATCAAGACGAAAATACGTAAATTTTATCAGTCTCTTGATTAGTCTAAGAGGTATTGAAAATCTGTCTTTTCTAGACTCAATTTTTCTTCATCAAAATGTATGATATCATTGGATAGATTGGTTTTCCTTTCTTGCAATTTGAGGATCTTTTCTTCTATGGTTTCTTTAGCGATATATCTTATAACCGTGACTGGTTTTTCTTGCCCAATCCTATGAGCTCTGGCAATGGCTTGTTTTTCTGCAAATGGATTCCACCAAGGATCTAGAATGAAAACATAATCTGCTGCCGTTAAATTCAAACCAGTTCCGCCTGCTTTGAGAGATATGAAGAAAAAGGAAACATCTTTATCCGTTTGGAAAGAATCAACAGAAGCTTTCCGTTGCTTTTGATTGTCTTTCCCAGTTAAGCTGACGTACTCCCATTCGTTTGCTTCACATTCCTTTTGAAAAATAGTAATCAACTTAGTGAATGCACTAAATATTAGAACCTTGTGTCCTGACTTTCTGACCTCCTCCATCTTAGACAAAATGTGTTTCTTTTTCTCTGATCCACCAACATATTCAGCATCAACCATAAATGGATCATTGGCTATTTGTCTAAGTTTAGTCAATGCTGCAAATACATGAAATTTATATGTGCGATCTGTATCATCCAAGCCAAGAAGGTAGTTTCTCGTTGCACTTTTTACTTTATCGTACACGTCTAATTGAGCTTTTTCTAAGCTTATATATTCTATTTGTTCTGTTAATGGTGGGAGATCTGGAGCTACCTCTTCTTTAGTTCTTCGAAGGATATATGGCTTGATAAGATTTGCCAGTTGAGCCAAAGCATCAATATCTTGATGTTTTTCTATTGGTATGAGATAGTGTGCTTTAAAAAATGGAAAACTACCTAGCATCTCTGGATTGATGAATTGCATCTGGGACCATAAATCTGAAAGTGAATTTTCAATTGGTGTACCGGAGAGGGAAAGTCTATTCTCAGCGGGTATCTCATTGATCGCTTTAAACATCTTAGATTCTTTATTCTTGATCATTTGACTTTCGTCCAATATTACATACTCCCAATTGATGGTTTTTAACTTCTCAATATCTCTTAAGACAGTATGATAAGTCGTAAGGACAACATCAAATTTATCTAAACTATCAAAAGACCTTCTGCGCTTAGTACCTATGAATTCTAAGACATGAAGTGTCTGATTGAATTTCTTGATCTCTTCCTTCCAGTTGAACACAAGAGAGGAGGGGAGAATTATCAATGCTTGAAGTGGATTTATTTTATCTTTCATTTCGGTCGCAAACATTGTCAATTGTCCAGCCCCGCTCTTCTTAGTGTTTGGTTCGTTATCTCTATTTTTATCTTTTGTATAAGAAAGTAAAGCTATAGTTTGAAGCGTTTTGCCTAGACCCATATCATCCGCTAAACATGCGCCAAGACCATTCGTTTGATGATTGATAAGCCATTTTACCCCAGCTACTTGATAAGGTCTCAGTGTAGCTTTTAGGTTAGGGGACTGTACATATTCTACCTCTACTTGTTCCGAAATCAATTGTTTTATTGTAGATGATAATTCTTCTATCTCTTCTAAAAAACTGTATTGGGACTTTCTAATCTTAATACTGTCTCCATTCTTAATTCCAAATTTTGCTAGCTCCTGATATTTCGCCATCCAAGATTTTGGAATTACGAAATAAGTACCATTCTCTAATGGATAATACCTGTCGCCATTCTTGATATATTCTAAAAGGTGAGCAAATGGCACTCTATCTGTACCTACTGTAACTACACCATGGATATCAAACCAATCTGCATTTGGACTAGAACTCAACGAAATTGATTGCTTTTCAAGCGATACTTCTTTGCCATCTATTATTGGGGTATTAATCCTAAACCCACTTTTTGCAATTGAGTCCTTATTTTTCTTTAAAAACTGAAACAGTCCAAGGCTATCATCATCTTCTAATTTTATTTTTTTGCTTCTATTGAGTTTTAGCCCTTTGTTAAGAAGCTTTTGTAACCATCTATCTTCTTGAGTTGCATTTCTTTTTATCTGAGATATCGTGATTTGTTTGTCTTCTGTTATATTGAGTTTAGTTTTATTCTGGGCAGGGTTTCCAAGACTGAATTCTGCACCATTATATTTATAAATCAAATCCAAAACTATCTCTTCAGAAATAAAATCATAGTTAACGGAAATACTGCAGTCGGTGATCTTATCTGTCTGTTTCACTTCGAATCCAACTGCTTCTATTTCAGACCTTTTTGCCACTTCAAGTATGAACTTCTCGAAGTAAGTTATGACCATTTCATTCTTGATAAAGATATGGTCATTTTTGAGAAATGGTTTTAATTTATTACCATTGATTTCTTTCAATTGATAGAGAACATAATCGACAATAATCCAACAATTGTGATTTGTTAGAATATGCACATCTCGAGTTTTCGGAGACCATGGAGCACTATGTTGATTATTTAATTTGAGTGCGTATTTTATTCCAGTCTGCGTTTTTTCGAATTTTAGTATTGGTATAATTGGTTTTTGTGCTGAAACTATCTTGAGATTCTCAAGACGTGTTTTTCTCACAATATCGATTACAAGAGGAATGCGATTTTCTCTTAAAAAGCTAAATAGCTCGCTAGACATTCGATCATAATACTTCAATAGTAAATCCTTGACTTCAGGAATTAACATTGCCTTTACCAGCGTATTTTGAATTCTTTTTTTAGTGGTGAATTTTTCTTCGATTATACTTAATCTTAGGAGATCGGTCAACTTTACGATCTTATCAGAAATAGCTTGATCTATGATTATATTGTAGGTTGGAGTAGTGATACTAGTTGCCTTTGCACTTAGACTGCCAAGTGTAAGCCCATAATCTACTTTTACAATATAAGGCTCAGGAATATACCTTGTCAGAAGCTCATTGTACTCTAAGTTTACAATGATAGCGTATGATTTAGTTTCTGAATGCATTCACTTTGATTGAAGGAAAGACTTTTGTTTTATTATTTTAAATAGATCGCAAATGTAATTTTAATTATTGTATAGCTATAAAGTATATATTTATCCCCTGAAATATTAGGTAATTGTTGTTCTTCAAAGTCATGAGTAAAACGAAAACAATCTGAAAATGATTGAGTATATTTTATTTGGAACTATTCATCGATAACCTACAAAGCTATGAAGTGATTTAAAAACGTAGGTTAAATTGATTTGTATCCCGTCAAGTCGGTACAGGTAGTGCTTGGTTTTCAAGTTGAAGCGATTTTTAAGAAGCATAGCCATAGCTACGCGACGAAAAAAATGGGAAAAATTGATAATCAATGATATGCAAAGGAATTAACATTATGTTTTTAAATCACTTCTAAAGCATCGTAAGCATTTTGGTAAGAATTAAATCAGATATCCACTAAAGTAACATCTTTCCATTTTGAGGGAAAGACAGGAGAAAGGGTTATACAACTACAAATCTCAAATTGCATTTAGTTGATCTAAAGAAACAAAAAAGGCTCCCTCCTGGAAGCCTATTTTTATGAGGTTATGCTATTTTCTAGTTTTAAGGTGAAATAGAATTAATAGCGATCGGTTTTTTGGATGAAGAATACTAAAAATAGTTTCTTTAGAATTAGTTGTTACGAGCCAATTTTTCTCATTTTAATAAGTACATTAAATAAAAAAGCTCAATTATGCATTTGCAAATTGAGCTTGATGTAATATTTTTTTAGCTGCTAAGAGTATTGTGTCATCTTCCAGATTCACGATACCTCCATTTGGTCCTGGCTGGATGTGCTTACCTACGTAATCACCTTCATTAAATTTGTTTGCTCCGAAGTAGTTTCGAACCGTTTGCTCATCAATATTTAATTCTTGAGCAATTTTACTGATGCTACCAGTTGGCAATTCGTGCTTGATTCTTCTTAATTCAGAAAAAGTAATATTCATATTAGAAAGTTTTGATGAGTAAAATAATAGCAAATTATTATTGTAAGATAATCGCAATATACATAAATAAATTATTCGAATACGATAAAATGTAATATTAAATCATGTGAATTATTTGAAAGTGATTCTTTTATTTGTTCAGACTTAATTTTTCCATAAAGGTGAATAATAGTTCATTGTCTTTTATTCCTGGGGAAGATTCAAATTTGCTGTTAATATCTATTCCTTTATATTGAGGGTGAATGTAAGATGAAACAGTTTCTGTATCATGAGGCCCAATTCCGCCACTTAATAAGAAAGGTATGTCTCCTTGATATTCATCAAGTCTAGACCAATCGAATTTTTTACCACTGCCTCCAAAATGTTTTGTAGCAGTGTCAAATAGATAATATTCAGCAAAAGAAAATTCTGAAATATTTTTAAAATCAGTTTGTTCATCCACTCTAAATACTTTTATGATCTTATATTTTGCAGCTACAGATTTACAAAAATCTACATCTTCCTCACCATGCAATTGGATATAATCGAGACAGAATTTTGATGCTAGGCTTTCTATTTCTTCCAGTGATTCATTCACAAATACTCCAACTCTCTTAATCTCTTTTGGTAATATGTCAAAGTGATCTGGTGGAACACTTAATTCAATGTACCGCACACTTGGAGGGTAGAAATTGAGTCCAACCATTTCAATATTCAAGTGAGATATGAGCTCAATATTTTCTTTGGTTTTGATACCACAGACTTTGACTACCATAATTCGACTGCTTCTATCTGCTGGATGAATGATTGACATGCTTCTCCAGGATTCGCAGTAGCCATAAATCGTTCTCCAATCAAAAATCCTTCGTAACCTATTGTTTTCAATTCATGGATAGCTTCTACACTGTGTATACCACTTTCTGAAATTTTGGTCACTTCATTCGGTAATTTATCGAAGAGATTAACAGATGATTGTATGTCTGTAACAAACGTATCTAGGTTTCGATTATTGACTCCTATAAGGTTGATGTTTCCATCATATTTGTCCAGTTGTACCTCACTATGTACTTCCATGAGTACTTCGAGATTTAGACTATGAGCTAAAGCGGTAAGGGATTTTACTTCCTCTTTAGTCAATATCTCACTTATTAAGAGAATAGCATCGGCGCCCATGCTTCGAGCTTCAACGATCTGATATTCGTCAATAATAAAGTCCTTTCTTAAGATTGGGCAGAAGTTGTATCTCCTTGCTATAGTCAAGTCTTCAGATTTGCCACCAAAGAAATGATTATCAGTCAATACTGAAAGCGCAGATGCCCCTGCTTGCATATATGAAACACTCACTTCTTCTACATCTGCATAAAGATTAATAGCGGGTTTGGAAGGTGATTTTCTTTTGAATTCTGCAATGATTCCACTTTTGTCCTCCCGTTTTATATATCTGCTCATCGATACTGTTGGACTATCGAAAAATGTACTTTTCTCTAATAAAGGAGTCGGGTACAACTCTTTTAGAGTTGCCACTTCTTTCTTCTTGTGTTTTACTATGTCATCTAATATGTGCATGTTCTTTTTTTTATAGGTACAGTTTGCCATTCTAAATTCTACATTCGAAATATCTTATCCTGTTATTCCAACCAAAGCAGCTTTAGCTTTTCCACTTTTGAGAGATTCCTTTGCTTCAGCAACACAATCAGAGATGGGCTTGTTTTTATCAAAACACTGAATAGCAATAGCTGAATTAGCAACTACAACATCTTCTTGCGCCAATGTTCCATTTCCATCCAAAAGATTAACAAAAATATTAGCTGCAGATTCTATGGTGTCTCCTCCAAAAATATCTTCCGCTGTATAAGTAGGCAGCCCAAAATAGGATGGATTAGCTAAAAATTCTTCATTCTTATTTATGATCTTAGTCTTCCCAGTAAGTGAAATCTCATCATATCCATCTAGTGCATGAATAATTGAATATTTTTTGTCTAAATCCTCATGAAGGTATTGATACAATCTCGCTATCTTAAGATTAAAAACCCCCACACTTTGATGATTAGGTTGTGCAGGATTTACCAATGGACCCAACATGTTAAAAAAGGTCTTAACACCTAGCTGTCTGCGAATAGGACCTACAGATGCTAGTGCTGGATGAAACAATGGGGCATGCAGAAAACAAATGTTAGATTCGTCCAATTGCTTCTTAAGAATATCAGCTTCTTTTGTAAATTTATACCCTAGATGTTCCAAGACATTAGAACTTCCACAGACAGAAGATACGCCATAATTTCCATGTTTGGTCACTTTGTAACCTGCGCCAGCAACTACAAAAGAGGATAATGTAGAAATATTAAATGTATTCTTTCCATCTCCTCCTGTACCACAAAGATCGATAGCATCCTGTCCTTTTATGTCAATAGGGATACATAGGTCTAAGAGTGCTTCTCTAAAACCCTGTAATTCTTCAACAGAAATTCCTCGCATTAGGTACACTGATATGAATGCCGCTACCTGAGTGTCATTGTACACACTTTTAGAGATGTTTATCAAAACCTCTTTTGCTTGATCTTTGGTTAATTTTTCATGCTCAAAAAGCTGGTTTAGTATTTTTTTCATGCAATTAATTTATACGTTTAGGAAGTTTGAGATCATCAATTTTCCTTCATCTGTCATGATGGATTCAGGATGGAATTGGACGCCATACACTTGATAATCTTTGTGTTGAACGGCCATTATTTGTCCATTTTCTCCAATAGAAGTTACTTCGAGCGCTGCGATGTCACTTGATTTATCAATTACCCAACTGTGATACCTACCTGCATAGAATGAATCTGGAACATCTTTGAAAATTGGACTTTTTATTTCTGTTTGATGCATGATTGTTCTTTGACCATGAAGTACCTTATCAAGATTCCTTAATTGGGCACCATAGACTTCACCAATCGCTTGCAAGCCAAGACAAACGCCTAATATTTTCTTTGAACTGCCATAGACTTTGATCACATCTTTGAGTAGACCAGCTTCATCTGGCACACCTGGCCCAGGAGAAAGAATGATATAGTCATATGCTTCTAATTCCTTCAGCTCAAACTCATCATTTCTGACTACCTGCACTTTTTTATCAAGAATCTCTTCAATGATATGCACTAGATTGTATGTGAATGAATCATAGTTGTCTATTATAATAACTTTCTTATTCATAGATCGCTTATTGTGAAATTGATTCTGCTAAAGTGAGTGCCTTTTTCAAAGCTGCCAGTTTATTATTCACTTCCTGTAATTCGCTTTCTTCTTGTGAGTCGATTACTATACCTGCTCCAGCTTGATAGTGAAGTTTGCCTTCATAACTAAGGAATGATCGAATCATTATCGCATGATTTATCTCTCCATCAAAACCTAACATACCAATTCCGCCACCATAAAATCCTCTCTTATTAGGTTCTAGATCATCTATGAGTTCTAATGCTCGATATTTTGGTGCACCAGAAAGAGTGCCCGCTGGAAATGTGTCAGCAAATATTTGATAGGGATGTACTCCTTCATTCAAAATGCCTTTTACAACTGAAGTGAGGTGAATCACATGGCTGAAATATTGAACTTCTTTATACTTCTCTACATGTACACCGCTTGTGTTTTTACTCAAGTCATTTCTTGCTAGATCTACTAACATTGTATGCTCTGCATTCTCTTTTGGATCTGCTGATAAAGCCTCTGCGGCTGCAGCATCAGCTTCTGCATCTTTAGTACGCTTGAATGTCCCCGCGATAGGATGTATCTCCGCTTCTCGACCTTTAATAATAATCTGCGCTTCAGGGCTAGAGCCAAATATCTTATAAGAGCCATAATCAAAGTAAAACAAATATGGACTCGGATTGATTGATCTTAATGCTCGATATACATTGAATTCATCACCAGAAAAACCTTGAGCATATCTTCTTGAAGGAACGATTTGGAATATATCTCCTCGTTGAGCAAAATCTTTACATCTCGTTACATTATCCATAAATGCTTGATCTGTCATATTCGCCTCTTCATTTCCTGAAGTCTTAAAAGAAAATGCTTGATGATCTTGCTTCCCTATGATGGTCAAGAAACGATCTATCTGAGAATCTTCACCTTCTGGTACATTTTCTATCACATACATTTCACCATAGAAATGATCGAAGACAATAACGCACCGAAACATATCATATCGAATATCAGGAATATCGTAACCTTCTTTTTGATCATCAAATACCACTGAATCAAAATATTGAACTGCATCAAAACCAGTATAACCAAATAGACCAGAGAATGCTTTTATCTCTTCAGGAGTATTGACATTGAATGAATTCAAGAATGAAGTAACTTCAACTACAGCATCCTTAACATCAGAGTGTCTTGGCCCTTTTGAGCTAAATTCATTTCGCATCAAATGACCATCCTGAATTTCAAATGTTGCAAGAGAATCTACACAGATAAAAGAAAGACTATTTTCCTTACTACTATAGTCTGAACTCTCCAGCAAAAGTACCTCTGCATACGTCTCTCTTAACTTCAGGAATGTACTCACTGGCGTTGATAAATCGGATAGTAATTTTTTGTATTTCGTGTTTATCTTCATTAAATTCTTTCATGATTTTAAATAAAAAAACGGCTTGTCGGAATTAATCGACAGGCCGTTTTACAAAACAAAATGTAGGCTAGATCAATTCACTGTCGAGAGTTGATAATTATGCCACCATGATGTGTTTTGCTTTTTCATGCTTTATTAATTTAGAAAGTGTATAATCAAAACAACTATGAACAAATTCTAAGACGAAGTAAAGACTTTTTTTTGAATCTAGTACGACTTTATATCTGTTTTTAATTATTCTTGCTTACATTTTACCCAACTAAAGTGATTCTACAAACCGTCTAGAAAAGAAAATAACAATGAGAAATCTTATACTTATTCTTGGTGTGTTTTATTTGTTTGCTATGGCATCTTGTTCAAAATCAAATAGATGCGATAATTTAGTTTGTATAGATGATTGTGAATTTGTAGAAGTTTCAAAGATTGGAAATGTTCACTTTTATGGATGTTACAATGTTTGGGGCGTTCAATTTGTAACTGATGATGATGAACAAATCATTTGACTTGCTCCAGATATGCTAATGAAATTACAAGTTGAACGTATGGAAGTAGTATTCAGTGCTTCTTTTTATGGAAACGATTTACCACTAGCATTTCCAGACCCTATGCCAGGGAGTTTTTATAAAATAGAGATTTGCGAGATGTACGATAATTTAAATTGATTTTTGTCATATAGGTTAACTTCTGAATCATTAATTGGTTTCTTTAAAATGGTGTTGTCGATCGCCGAAACTGGCGTTCATTGTCACATATAGACACAGTACCAAATTTTAGTTGCACGATTTGTTTTTGCTACTTAATTTTCAAGAGATAATATTTTTAAATGCGAGAATTGCGTCTTTGAGATTTTCATCCTCCCAAAATTTAAATGTCGAAGAAAAATAATCAATGAAAGAATCAAATTTATCCTTCCTGCACCTCAAAGAATAAGCATGAAGCATTTAAGAATATGGTCTGTCTCTTATACACATCTGACGCTGCCGACGAAGAGGATAGTGTAG
>CAJXUU010000085.1 GCA_913061325.1 uncultured Saprospirales bacterium
TCCCTTCTTCTGCGTTAAAAAGCCTCGCCTATGCGATGCATTGCCTACGTTTTTTTGCCTTGGAGAATGAAAAAATATCAGCACACAAAAACGTACTTTATTAATGTATCATTCCTAAGCCTCGCCTATGCGATGCATTGCCTACGATTTTTGCCTTGGAGAATGAAAAAATATCAGCACATAAAAACGAACTTTATTAATGTATCATCCCTAAGTAAAATAGCTTAAAAAATGATACTAGATTAGTTAAGAATAATAAAGATGACCGAACAAAATAGTAACTTAGAAGAATACTTAGCGTCCCACTATATCCATCGTAGTAATTGGCTTAGAGCGGCAGTACTAGGGGCTAATGATGGTATTCTTTCTACAGCGAGTATTGCCATTGGAGTAGCAGCGGCAAGTGCGACTAGGGATCCTGTAGTATTAGCAACATTGGCTGGTCTCGTGGCAGGAGCATTGTCCATGGCTGCTGGGGAGTATGTCTCCGTGAGTTCTCAAACCGATATTGAGCAAGCAGACATTGAACGCGAACGACAAGAGTTATTAGATATGCCTGAAATAGAGCTGTTGCGATTAGCTGATATTTATGAAGAGCGAGGTCTAAAAAAAGAAACTGCGTTGATTGTTGCTAAAGAGCTTACAGATCATGATGCTTTAGGAGCTCATGTGAGAGACGAATTGGGAATAACAGATGCTAGTCAAGCAAATCCGACACAAGCAGCTCTAGCGTCAGGTTTTGCATTCACAGTAGGTGGGATCCTTCCATTCTTGGTTACTATATTCCTTCCGCTCCATACTATGGAGTATACTCTGTATGGTTCGGCTTTAATATTTCTTATTTTGCTAGGAGGGATTTCGGCGAGAACTGGTGGGAGTAGTATGACAAAGGCTATATTCAGGATCACATTTTGGGGTACAATCGCCATGGGGCTGACTGCATTAGTAGGTTATTGGTTTGGTGTGAATCTAGGCTAGAATTCTTAGTGTTACTAATTACCTGAAACATATCACGATATGTAACATGTGTTACATTCGTATTTAAGACCTATCGTATATTTGCGATAGAAGATATGAAAAGAAGTTTAGAACATATAGAATATAAAGAAGACACTGAAGCTCTTGCAAAATTTGCTAAAGCCTTAAGCCATCCGACCCGTATCGCAATTATTAAATACCTAGAAAATCAATCATGTTGTTTTACTGGGGATTTAGTTGACGTTTTACCTATTTCTCAATCTACAGTTTCTCAACATTTAAAAGAGTTGAAGAATGCTGGTCTAATTCAAGGAGAATTAAACCCGCCCCGAATAAAATACTGCATCAATCAAGAGAATTGGAAGATCGCAAAAGTTTTATTTCAGCAATTTTTCAAGTGATATATTTTAATAAATAAATCGTCTATTGGCGATAAACAAATATAAGTATTATGACAAAATCAATCAAGATATTAGGAACCGGATGTCCCAAATGTAAGACCATGACTGGTATTGTACAAGATGTGGTTGCAGAGCATAACATTAATGCTACTGTAGAAAAAATAGAAGATATAATGGAAATCATGAAATTCAATGTAATGACAACTCCAGCATTGGTGATTGATGATGTGATTAAGATAAAAGGCAGGGTTCCATCAAAAAATGAGGTATTATCTCTTTTGAAATAATTACAAGAAGTAATATGAACTATCAAATCAAGGCTTCTTCTGTCTCAAACAAAGATGCAATTGCCTATGTCAAACAGTCGAATATAAACTTTGGTACGACTTCGGCTTCTTCAGAAATATTACCCAATCCAGCTGAATTACTTTTGAGCTCTTTTGCTGCATGCATCCTGAAGAATGTGGAACGGTTTTCAATAATGATGAAATTCAGCTATATAAATGCAGATATTGAAGTTAATGGAGTTCGTCTTGAAAACCCTCCAAGAATGGACAAAATCAGTTATGATTTAAAAATCTATAGTGACGATAAAAAATTAAACACTGCCCTACTCCAAAAGAATATAGAAAAACACGGCACCATTTACAATACTGTAAAGTTGTCTTGCTCAATTTCTGGGACTATTATAAAGATGGAAAATGTTTGATTGGATACAAAACATAGCAGATTGGATAGTCTATGATGTCATTAATTTAGATAAAGAACAACATCTGGCTGAGGCGCTAAACTTCTTCATCTACGACACCACTAAGATTTTAATTCTTCTTTTTGTTGTCATCTTTTTCATGGGAATAGTCAATAGTTATTTTCCTATAGACAAGGTCAAAAATTTCCTATCAAGAAACAAGCTATACGGGTTAGAATATCTTGTGGCCAGTCTTTTTGGGGTGGTTACTCCTTTTTGCTCCTGCTCGTCTGTCCCTCTATTTATTGGCTTTGTCAGAGGTGGTATTCCTTTGGGAGTGACTTTTTCATTTCTAATTACTTCACCATTAGTCAACGAAGTAGCTATAGGTCTTTTTGTTGGACTGTTTGGAATAAAAACGACAATTATTTATGTGATCAGTGGTGTTTTATTAGGTACTATTTCTGGTTTCATTCTTCAAAAATTAAAACTGGAACGCTTTCTAACACCTTGGGTAAAAGAAGTTTTAGTTAATGCCCAGCGAGATCAAGATAGATTTCAATCTGAAAAACAAAATCTTAAACAACGGTTACCCATTATTTGGGCAGAAGTAATGAATATCCTTAAAGGAGTTATTCCCTATGTAATTGTCGGAATTGCTATAGGTGCTTTAATGCATGGGTACATTCCAGAAGGTTTTTTTGAAAAGTATATGAGCAAGGATAATCTATTTGCAGTTCCAATTGCTACCATTTTGGCAGTGCCAATGTACTCCAATGCATCAGGGATACTGCCAGTAGTTCAAGTATTAGTTGCTAAAGGAATTCCGATAGGTACAGCCATTGCATTTATGATGGCTGTTGTTGGTCTTTCTTTACCAGAAGCGATGTTGCTTAAGAAAGTAATGACAATGAAATTGATTGCCGTGTTTTTCGGAGTTGTGTCATTGTGCATTATCATTTCTGGATATTTATTTAATATAATTTTATAACAAACATAAAAAGATGAAGTATTTAAATTTTCTGTCTCTCGTATTAATGCTGACACTTACAGCATGCCAAGGTCAAGATAAAAGTAAGACAATATCAACAGATCAATCAATATCTAAAATCGAAGTCATTGACTTTTATGGAACACATAGGTGTGTAACCTGTGAAGCTATAGAAGTAAATACCAAGTTTACTGTAGATAATTATTATCCAGCAGAACAAGAAAAAGGAACGATAGTGTTCAAAACGGTAAATGTTGATAAAGATGAGAACTATGATATAGCAGAACGGTTCGAGGCTTCAGGAACCGCTCTTTTTATCAATGTAATCAAGGATGGAACAGAAACACATATAGATTTAACCAATTTTGCCTTTTCTAAAGGAAAGGACAAGGAAGTCTTTTCAAAAGAGCTAAAAGTTAAAATTGACAACGAGTTAAAGAAGCTGTAATGGAGTTTTTGCAAAACCATATAGACACATATAACATTCCAATTTTATCCGCTTTTGTACTTGGTTTGATGACAGCCATTAGTCCTTGCCCGCTAGCGACTAATATTACTGCAACTGCCTATATATCTAAAAACATATCGAGCAAGCGAAAGGTATTTCTAAGTGGTCTTCTATACTCTTTCGGAAGAGCTTTTAGCTATACCACGATTGGAGTGATCCTATTTCTCGGAGCAAATAAATTTCATATAGCTCGATTTTTCAACCAAAATGGAGAGAAGTATTTAGGCCCTGTATTGATTATTATTGGTTTGATAATGCTAAATGTGATAAAACTCAATTTCTTGGGTAAATCAAATTTCCAAGAAAGACTCTCTGAACGATTTAAGGACAAAGGATTATTAGGTTCTTTTTTGATAGGTGTAGTTTTTGCTTTAGCATTCTGTCCATATAGTGGGGCATTATTTTTTGGTATTCTCATTCCTATGACGATCGCTTCGGCTGATGGTCTTTACTTACCATTTGTTTTTGCGATTGGAACTGGCCTTCCAGTAATCTTATTTACTTACTTATTAGCTTTTGCAGCTGGAAAGGTGGGTGTATTCTATAATAGAATTACTAAGATCGAGAAGATCATGCGTGTGGTAGCAGGTATAGTTTTTATTATTACGGGTCTGTATTATGTTTCCATTTTTACTGAGATATTAAATTAAAAATTGCAGAATAAATCAAGAAAAGTAAGCGTATTTCAGAAAATGGATATACAATTTGTTTAGAATAAAATGAAAATAAATAAAATAGACTTTGAGCATCTCATAATTGATAAAAGCTACTCGGCACCAGTAATCGTTGAGTTCTCAGCTCCAGGTTGTGGACCATGTCTTTGGATGGAAAACATACTGAAACAAGTGACAAGAGAACTTGATGGAAAGGTTGTTTTTTTTAGCTTATTGATTGAGGATTACCCAATCCAAAAAGTTAAATACGAGATCAAATCTAACCCCACTACATTGCTTTTTATAAATGGGGAGTTAAAGTCAAAACTTAGTGGTGCGTTTCCTAAAATGGTTTTATTACAATGGATTGATGATCATACCTAAACCCGATTTAAATAATCAGTTGTAGGTAACTTGAGTTACACTTACCAAGTCAGTATAGTCGTAGTTTTGGATTAAATAATAATAATAATATGAAATTTTCCGAAATAACAAAAAACGCTACCCCAACCCTTATTGACTTTTATGCTCCTTGGTGTGGTCCATGCAAAGCAATGTCACCTGTTCTAAGTGAAGTAGCTGGAGCTGTGGGAGACAGTGCTAAAATTATAAAGATTGATGTTGATCAACATCAAGCATTGTCTCGAAAACTAGGAATTCGGGGTGTACCAACTTTTATTTTATATAAGGAAGGTAAAATCATTTGGAGAGGATCAGGCATGCAATCAAAGACTGAATTAGTTTCATTAATAAATTCTGCAAACGGAAAACAAATAGTACCCGCTTAGAGGGAACCACAAATTGACGAGCGTATTATGATGCCTTCTAGCCCACTTTACAGACATCAAGTTTGATAGTTTTCAACTTCATCTACATGTAACACAAGTCACTCATTTTATACTCTATGTAGTTTATTTTTGCTCTAATTAAATTACAAACAAATTAATATTAAATCTAAAATGGATATACAATCAATAGTAAATCAAAAAGATGTACACATAATTGATGTTAGAGAATTATCAGAATTTAACGATGGGCACATTGAGGTAGCGCTTCATATGCCTCTTTCATCATTTAGAGATTTTATCGATCAGATAAGAGAAATGAAAGGGCCAAAAGTCTTCTATTGTAGGAGTGGAAACAGAAGTGGTCAAGCAGTTAAGTTTTTATCTGAGATAGGCATAACGGGTGTCTATAACGGAGGATCGCTAATGCTCATGTCTTCTTTCATGATACCCGACTATTCTAATTAAGTAAGAAATACCAAACATAAAATTAATTTCAAATACAATAAACTTATAATAACATGAACAAAATCATCTATATATCCTTTGCAATATTTACATTTTTGAGTACAAATGTGGGATTATCGCAAGAACAAAACATTAAAAGTGTCACCATTGAAGACGCTCAACAATTACTCGCTGATGGTGCTATGTTGGTTGATGTAAGAGAAGATACAGAAGTAACAAAACTTGCATTTCAAACTTGCGAAGTGATCCATATTCCTTTAAGTCAACTCGAAGATAGAGTGAGTGAACTCCCTAAAGATAAAAACCTTCTGATAGCATGCAGATCTGGACAGAGAAGTAAAAAAGCAATTAAGAAACTTCAATCTTATGGTTACGAAAATCTAGCGAATCTAACAGGTGGCATAAAATCCTGGCAAGCAAAAGGATATGCAGTAGTGGTAGATGGTGTCAAACCAGCTAAAAAAGCTTGTTGTTCTAAACAAAAGACGGAAGGCAAAGGATGTTGTTCTAAAAAAGGAAAATTAAAATCTTCATGTGGTTCAAAACAAAAGACAATGTAAACTTTAGCGAAGGTGGGTCCATTCTTTAGATTTATTACGACACCTATTCAAAATTAAAAGACTGGATAGGTCAATTAAAAAATCTAGATAGTGGAAACTGCCATGGCAAGAGAAAAGATCCAATTGGGTTGATTGATTTGGTGAGTTATTTACCGACACAAATTCAAATCAAAACTCAACTCTTTTCTTCCTCCAAAAGGCAATAATGCTAATAAGAATAGAGCATGCGACTGCAATATATACCCAAGAAGGTATTGGTACTGGATCCCCAGCAGCATAAGAATGTAGTCCAGATAGATAATAATTTACACCAAAATAAGTCATCGCTACAGATGCAAAGCCAAATAATGTTGCCAAATTAAAACTGTAGAGAGAGTACATTTTAGGGATGATTCTCATATGTAGTATAAAAGCGTAGACTAATATTGTAACCAAAGCCCATGTCTCTTTGGCATCCCATCCCCAATATCTTCCCCAGGATTCATTTGCCCAGACACCTCCAAGGTATGTACCTATACTTATCATTACTAAACCTCCTACCAGCGTCAATTCACTGATATAGGTCATCTCGGTAATTATTTCCTTGATTCGTTTTTTGTTATTTTCTGACAAGAAGACCATAAGGATAAGATTTATCATTCCGATTATAGCTCCAAGCATTAGGAATCCATAACTACCCGCAATTAACGAAACATGAATTGTCAACCAATAAGATCTCAATACAGGGACAAGTGGAGTTATTTCTGGATCAAGATAACTCAACATGGCTACCAAAAGTATAGTTCCGGCTAAGATCATAGTGGCTGCCAAACCACCAAGAGATTTTCTGGTAAATATAATTCCCGCCAAAGTCGTAGTCCAAGCAATATAAATCATTGATTCATACCCATTACTCCAAGGTGCTCTTTCAGATACATACCACCTTATTCCTAGACCTAAGGTGTGGAATAGAAAACCAGCAATAACCAACCAAATAATATACTTGGTAAACTTCAAAACTTTGGCTTTTGGACTGAATACACTTACGAATAGTAACATTAAAAAAGAAAATCCGAGTATTGAGTAATAAAGGGAAAGTCTACTAAACGCATTAAGCTTGTTTAGTAATATTTCAAGATTGAGTTGTGTGTTTGATGGTATTACATCCCTACCCTTTTCTTTTTGAAAAACAATGAGTTCAGAAACCATTTTGTCCACTAGGCTATAATCACCATTTTGCATTGCGTTGTTCAGTGCGGGCTTGTACGCTGAGAAAAAACGATCAGCTTGCGGTACATTTCCTATTTCACTTTTATGATCAATCTGAGCAGACACCCATTCATTATTTTTGTGCCCTGGTACGGGAATAATCTTAAAAATACGGCCAGAATATATCATGCTAGCAATGTTAACTCGCTCATCAATTTTCATGATATCCTTTTCGAATTGGCCCCTATCTATTGGCTGTAATCCGTAAGCTGTCCTGACTTCTTCTCTAAGTTTATATTCGCCATTGGTGTTAAAAAAATCTTTGTATGCTGCCAAGGGTCCTTTGGCTCCTAATATTTCCTCGAGCTTTTTGTGTTCAGAAATTTTAATCATTGGAACACTTAGCCAAGCTTGTTTATCAGCATACATGCTAAGTATTACTTGATCAGCTGATAAGTTATTTATGGACTCTGTTCTAGCTATTTTCCTTACATACTCTCTAGTAAGTGTATGCATTGGTTTCATCCTTCCTTTATGATCTTGAACAATTACAGCACTGAATAATTCACTATGAGCGGATGATACATTTGATGATATAGGTGCAATAATCTTTTGAGCATTAATCCCCGAAGAAAACATAAGAACTAAAAGCAATGAAAGAAGTCCTTTGTCCATCTTTTTCAATTTCTGCGTAACTTTATAGAATCGACTATTCTTAGTAAAAAACAGCATTATCATACCAATAGTGAGAAGTGCATAACCTAAGTAAGAAATCCATGTTCCAGCAAAATCGTGATTTACGCTCAAGTAAGTCCCTTTCTCATCCTGGTCAAAGGATGATTGGAAAAATCTGTAACCATCATGATCTAGAATATTATTCATAAAAATTCGATAATCCAATTTTAAATCTTCCCTATCATCTATCAATTGGACTTCGCTAGCATATGAAGCGGCACTATTAGTTCCTGGATAACGCTCCATTATAAACTCCTTAAGTCGAACTGCAAAAGGAACAGTTTTGTACTTTGCACCATAAGAAATTGCTAAGCTTATATCATCTGATTTGACAATTGATAATGATCCTGGCAATCCTTTTTTACCATAGACATATGTGGACTTTTGCTCTCCATTGATTGTCACATTCATAATAAGTGCTGTCAAACTTTCGCTTTTCACTTTTTGATTGTCACTTTCTATTTTCACTACTCCACTTTCATTGAAATCCCCAAAAACAAATCCATTTTGCCCATCCGAATAAAGCGACCGCAGTCTCAGAGGATAATACTTTTCACCTGGAATTAATGTATCTCTTTTTTGAGTAGCCATCACCATTTGTGTAAGTGTACGATCAGCCTTTATGAACAACTCTTTGTTTTCATACTTCAAATTAATAGTACCAGGTTGCACAGCGGTTGTAAAATTAAAAATTACCCCACGGAAACGTTTTGTTTCTCCAGGACTGATAAAATACTCTTCCCTTCCGTTTACCCCTCCAAATACAATTTTGAGAGTTGGTTGTCCACCTTCCACCGTTTCCATTATTTGTACTGGATTAGGTATAAATTCTACAACTTCTGTTTCTATTAAGTCATTCCCTATGAGATAGGACTCCTTCAAGTTATTATTGCCTAAAGTGGCAAATAAAACAGGCTCATCAAATTGATATTTATTACCATCTTTTATTACTTCATACTTAAGATAAGTCTCAGCAGATAAAAACTGATTTGATTGATCGTTTTCTCTGATATGCATCATTCCCTCGTAACCAAAATATCTTGTAACACCAGCTCCAATTATTATGATTACCATAGAGAAATGAAAAATTATCAAAGCCCATTTTTTCTGTTGAACCATCCTAAATCGCTTGATGTTGACCATCAATGTAATAGAAAAGAGGACCAATAAAAGTTCGAACCATTTCGTCTTGAAAACAACCTTTTGTGCAGAGCTGGTACCAAAGTCATTTTCAATAAATGTGGCGATAGCTATAGCCGCTGCAAAAACTAATATATAAAGTCCAGCGGCTCTTGTGCCAAAGAGAAAATTTGAGAGCTTTTTTATCAATTGGGATGTATTTATTGAATTCATTATTTAGAAGATACGATTTGGCCATTTTCAACAATAAGATCATATTTATATCCCGCACCAAAGTCCTTATCAAGAACCACAGTTCCTTTCATAGTTACTATATGTCCTTCAGGAACAGCTTGTTCAGACGTGATCACAAGATCAAATTCATCCATACTTCCATCCTTAATATGAATCCAATTTCTACCCATTATATTTGGATTTAGCTTGCTACACTTACCAGAAATCTGAATTTCTTTTCCATTGTACTTTTCTTTATTACTTACCAGTTCAGAGATTTTTATCGATCCTTCTACTTCGATTTGTTTATTGATTTCAGTGTTCTTTGTTTCTATATTTAACAGTGGTTCCTCATTTGATTGGTTTCCATGATTAGCAGCGACAATGTTAGCAACCAAGTATACTTTGTCAAATACTCGATCATGCTCCTTACTTTCGAAATTTGTTTTTAGTATCCCATTTTTATAAAAATAAGTTTCCCCTACCGCTACTTCTTTTTTAGTTGTGGCTATCCAAAACTCTTCTTCTTTCTCCTCCACTTTCAGGTAGACATACTTACTAGTAGGCAGGACCTCCAATACTTTTACCGTATGAACATCACTTGTAACGGGTGCAGATTGAGTATTTGATGAACCACTCTCGTCAGAAAATATGCCTGTGGAATGCGAAGAGGCAATATCTTCATTAGCTATTGTAGTTGCTATTACTTTAGGGCCTTGATTGCAAGAAGCAAGGATTATTGTTAGTCCAATACTGAGTATAAACTTGAATATTTTCATTATTTACTTTTAAATCGTTTTATCAATTTTGTATTTATTCTAATTCTTTGATTGGTTTCTCTATTTGAAATCTCACCCAATATACTTAGTCTTAAACTTTTAGTGAGGCGAAGAGATAGATTAGCACCATAATAATTTTGTGAGCTTGAAAATTCACTACTTCCATAATCATATTTGACAGTTCTGAAGTAGAAATCCCCTTGAAGTTTACGCTTAATTATGGGTCTGGAATATCTGAAGGACATTATTTTACTTTTTAAGTAATTTGATTCATTCATATTTAGGCTAAAAGAAAATCTACCTTTTATTACAGGCAATTTTGAATGGCTTATTGAAGCATTAATGTTATTTGATTTGTTTTGATTATCACTTTGAAATCGCTTACCGTAACTTATAGCAGTATTAATATATTTAAAAGGTTTAAAATTTATTCTACCTCTTATTCCTTGACGTTGTTGATCATCCGCTAAAAGGCGTTCAACTTCAGTTCTTAATGTTTCATAATAGATGATTCTTTTTCTTGCATCATAAGATAAAGATAATGATAACCCTCGATTAACTCGATACCTTGTAGAAAGATAGATATTGGTCAGTCTAGGATTACTTGAAATGACACCATTGATTTTATCATAAATATCTACTTCAGCTGAGGTAAAAAAACTTACTTTTCTCCACAATGTACTTGAATGTTGGAGGTAGGCATATCTTCGATCTATTGGACCTCCATTGTGTTGTTCGAATAAACCAAAAGTAGTCATTGTGTATAACGACTTATTAGATTTTTGATGACCGATATAGCCCCCAAATTCATATAGGTCAGAGTTAAATTCGAATCCAGAAAAATCAGGTTTGAAGCCAGCAACACCTCCTAAGTAGAAATTCTTAAAATACTTATCTACTTGGATTCCATCAATAGGTCCAATCGAAGAAATTTTTCTATTGATTTTTCTACCCAGCGAGATCGACATGGTAGAATCAATATCATAAGTAGCCGCTAGATTATATACATTTACAAAACTAGTTTGATAATCAGCAGGTAAATCTACTTCAATAAAGTTTTTCCTATAATTTACATATGCTTCTAGCGATAGTTTTGAGTTGTTTAAGTTATTTGCATCTATAGAGAACCTCAACAAAGTTCTGTGTCGATCTTTGTTTTCTTCATTTGATAAATTACTATAAGTCGCAGCTGATGCCCTAGCCCTTATTTTTTGTTTGTATGGGCCAATAGAAAGTGAAGAATCATCTTCTTTCAATGTTTCATTTTGTTCATCTACTATTATTTCAGGATCACTAGGTAGATCATTAATTATTTTCTCTTCTTGTTCCCTTTTCTTTTTTTGAAAAACTACGGTATCGTCTACTTCAATTTCACAATTATCAAGTTTGACGCAAATGCACGAGCTTGAAGATTTATTTGTCACCGTCATACAAGGAGAAAGAATACCAGCGTTATTCGCATACAAAGTATCTCCTACATTTATCATTTCTGTGTCTGAAAACCTGACATAGATATTTTCAGATGCTTTAAACGTTACTACTCCATTTTTTGACATCGCATTGTCTTTCTGCCCAAAGAGAGAACTGGATATAAAGAAAATCGATATGACTATTATAATATTTCTCATCGCTAGTCTTCTCCAGTTGGGTGACAAGCAAAACAAGTATTGCTCTCATATACATATCCACTGACGCCATCGTGGTCATCGTCAACTTGGTTTTGGTCATCGTGTTCGTGACAGTCGATACAACTAAAGATAGAAAAGTCAGTTTCATTTATGTGGCAATCCAAACAGAGATTCCACTCGCCTTCATGCTTTCCACTGTAAATGGGGAAGTACTGATTGTCATGATCAAAAGTAGATGGATCCCACGCTGATTCGTTATGACATTCGGTACAATCCGTCGGAAACATTGCTGCAGAGTGATCGGGATTATTAGTATTGTCATAATCTGATTGGTGACATCCTATACAAGTGTTAGGCGTGTTTTCATATCCAGCTGCATGACATTGCAAACAATCATTAGCGATTGTGGCGTGTGCTCCATTAAGAGGCCATATGGTATTGTGGTCGAAAGTTGATGGCGTCCAAGCATCTTCTGTATGACAATCTAGACATTCAGTAGAAAACATAGCCGATGTATGATTAGGATCAGTTGTATTATCGTAATCTGTTTGATGACAGCCTATACACGTATTCGGAGTAGTATTATAATCTCCATTATGGCACGTTACACAATCATTTGCAATCAAGACATGAGCTCCATTTAAAACATAATAATCATTGTGGACATCAAATGTTGCTGGCATCCAATCTACATCAGTAGTATGACAATTGATACAATCCGTAGAGAAATTAAGTGTTTGATGATCTGGGTTTATGGATCCATCAAAATCTACTTGGTGACATCCCACACATTCAGATGGAGTATTGTTATAGTCACCATCATGGCAAGTTGCACAATCAGCCGCTATCGGTATATGAGCTCCAGTCAATGCATAGAAGTCATCATGATTGTCAAAACTAGCAGGTGCCCAACCTATTTCTGTAGTATGACAGCTGATACAATCTGTTGAAATGCCAAGAGCACTATGATTTGGATTTGTAGCTCCATTAAAATCTTCACTATGACAGCCATTACAATCCGTAGTTGTACCTTGATAGCCATTCGCATGACAATCAATACAATCTGTCATAATATGCGCGCCCGTTAGTGGAAAATTTGTGTCATCATGATTGATTCCTTCATCTGCCTCCCCAGTTGGGTGGCAAGCTAGACATGCATTATCTTCATAGATATATCCGCCGACTCCATTATGTTCATTATCCGTCTCAGGATTTAAATGACAACCGACACAAGTAAAAATGGTAAAATTATTTGGATCCGAATGGCAATCTAGACAAACACTCCACTCTCCATCATGTTCACCACTATAGATTGGGAAGTTTTCACCATCATGATCAAATGTTGATGGCTCCCAGGCATCTTGTGTATGACATTCCAAACAATCATTCGGGAACATGGCCGCACTATGAACCGGATTTGTTGTGTTGTCATAGTCTGTCTGATGACACCCAATACATGTATTAGGTGTATTATTATAATCTCCAGTGTGACAAGTAGCACAGTCATTAGCAATTACTGCATGCGCTCCTTCTAATGGATAAAAATCATCATGAATATCAAAAGTAGCTGGCATCCAATCAGCATCTGTCGTGTGACAATTAATACAGTCTGTAGGCAAATTAAGCGTTTGGTGGTTAGGATTTACAGAACCTTCAAAATCCATTTGATGACAACCCACACAATCATTTGGCGTATTGTTATAATCTCCATTATGGCAAGTGGTACATTCCGCCGATATTGGTATATGTGCACCAGTCAATGCATAATAATCGTCATGTACATCAAAAGTGGCAGGTGCCCAGCCTGGTTCAGTTGTATGACAACTTATGCAATCTGTAGAAATGCCAAGAGCACTATGATTTGGATTTGTTGATCCATTAAAATCTTCGCTATGACAGCCATTACAATCGGTAGTCGTGCCTTGAAAACCATTCGCATGACAATCCATACAGTCTGTCATAATGTGCGCGCCGGTAAGTGGAAAATTTGTATCATCATGATTGATTCCTTCATCAGCCTCGCCGGTTGGATGACAAGCAAAACAGGCATTGTCTTCATAGATATAGCCTCCTACCCCATTGTGTTCATCATCTGTTTCCGGGTTTAAGTGGCATCCTATGCACGTGAAAATCATATAATTTGAAGAATTAGTATGACAATCAATACAGTCATTCCATTCTCCCTCATGTTCACCACTATAGATTGGGAAATTTCCCCCATCATGATCAAATGTTGAAGGCGCCCAATTATCTTGAGTATGACATGCCAAACAGTCCGTTCCAAATTGGGCATTCATATGATTCGGATCAGTAGTTTGCTCATAATCTGACTGGTGACAATCGACACATGTATTTGGTGTGTTTTCATATCCGTTGGAGTGACACTGCAAGCATTCTTGAGCGATATCAGCATGCGCACCTTCTAGAGGATAAAACGAATTATGATCAAATGTTGACGGTTCCCAAACATCTTGATTATGACATTGGGTACAATCCGTAGAGAAATTTGCAGCTTCGTGATCTGGGTTATCAGTGCCGTTAAAATCATCAAGGTGACATCCGATACATGTATTTGGTGTATTGTTATAATCTCCGTTATGACAGGTTGCACAATCATTAGCAATCATAATATGAGCTCCTTCTAATGGATAGAAATCATCATGAATATCAAAAGAAGCTGGCATCCAACCTGGCTCTGTCGTATGACAATTAATACAATCCGTTGGTAGATTTATTTCTGTGTGATTAGGATTGAGACTGCCTTCAAAATCCATTGTATGACAATCCACACAATTCGTAGAAGTACCTTCAAAGCCGGCACTATGGCAATCCAAACAATCTACACCAATATGTGATCCAGTCAATGGAAAGCTGGTTTCGTTATGGTCAAAAGCCATATCGGCATCACCAGTTGGGTGACATGCGAAACAAGCATTGTCCTCATAAAGATATCCTGATACCCCTACATGCTCTTCATCCGTTTCTGGGTTAATATGACAATTTATACATTGAAATACTTGAAAATCATTTGGATTGGTATGACAATCTATGCAGTCATTCCATTCTCCTTCATGAGCGCCACTGTAGATCGGAAAGAATTCAGCATCATGATCGAATGTGGATGGTTCCCATGTATCTTGAGTATGACATTGAGTACAATCTGTTGAGAAGTTTGCCGCTTCATGATTTGGATTAGCTGTATTATTAAAATCATCAAGATGGCATCCAATACATGTGTTTGGAGTGTTGTTATAATCTCCATTATGACAAGTAACACAGTCATTTGAAATCATTCCATGTGCTCCTTCCAAAGGATAAAAGTCATCATGAATATCAAATGATGCAGGCAACCATCCTGGATCTGTTGTGTGACAATTTATACAATCTGTTGGGAGGTTTAATTCTGTATGATTGGGATTTATACTTCCTTCGAAATCCATAGTATGACAATCCACACAATTGGTAGACGTGCCTTCAAATCCTTCACTGTGACACTCTAAACAATCTACACCAATATGTGCTCCTGTTAATGGAAAGTTAGTTCCGTCATGGTCAAAGGCCATATCAGCATCTCCTGTGGGATGACAAGCGAGGCAAGCATTATCTTCGTAGATGTATCCAGAAACACCATCATGTTCTTCATCCGTCTCTGGATTTATATGACAACCAATACATTGGAATTCCTGATAGTTGCTTGGATTGGTATGACAATCTAAGCAGTCATTCCATTCTCCTTCATGAGCGCCACTATAGATCGGAAAGAATTCAGTATCATGATCGTATGTCGAAGGCTCCCATGCATCTTCATTGTGGCATTGAGTACAATCTGTTGGGAAATTTGCTGCTTCATGATTAGGATTTGTAGTACTATTGAAATCATCAAGGTGACAACCAACACATGTATTTGGAGTATTGTTATAATCTCCATTATGACAAGCAACGCAGTCATTTGCAATCATAGTATGAGCTCCTTCTAATGGATAAAATTCGTCGTGTATGTCAAATGTAGCTGGTATCCATTCAGGATCTGTTGTATGACAATTGATACAATCAGTAGGTAAATTTATTTCAGTATGGTTTGGATTGATACTTCCTTCGAAGTCTAAAGTATGGCAATCTACACAGTTTGTAGACGTGCCTTCAAATCCTTCACTGTGACATTCTAAACATTCTACACCAATATGAGCTCCAGTTAGTGGAAAAATTGTGTTGTCGTGGTTGAATGCCATGTCCGTATCACCTGTCGGATGACATGCCAGACAAGCATTATCTTCATATGTATATCCCGAAATCCCAATATGTGTATCGTCTGTTTCTGGGTTTTGATGGCAAGAAACACATGTAAAAATGGAATAGTTATCAGGATCTGTATGACAATCTATACATTCACTCCATTGCCCTTCATGCTCACCGCTATAAATTGGAAAAAACTCAGAGTCATGATCTGTAAACTGTGCTGGCATCCACCCTGGATTAGTTGTATGACATTCTCTACAATCAATACTAAAATCCAAAACTTCATGATTAGGAGATGATGCCGAAGTAAAATCATTTTGATGGCAAGAAATACAATCAGGCGAAGCATCACTAAAATTATCAGTAATATGACAAGTCTTACAATCTTGAATATCATGACCCAGCGTCAAAGGAAAGAAAGAATGATCTACTATATCTGTTGCCCAAGAGTCGCCTTCTGGAGAATGACACTCTATACAATTCATTGAAAAACCAACCTCATTATGATTGGGTTGCTGAGTCATATTAAAGTCTTCCAAATGGCAAGACACACAATCATTGCCTACCCTATCAAATCTTAAATTAGTCTCAGAGGTATGACAATCTACACAGCTTAAACCAGCATGTTGCCCTATAAGTGGAAATCCATTCTGTTCATGAATTTCTGGTATTTCATCAACCAACCAGCTATCAGAAGTGTGGCAACGTATACAATCATTACCTACACTCATACTATGCACATCTAAATGGCAATCAATACAACTCGTTAGTGCTTCATTGAACACTAAAGTGCTATGACATTGTCTACAATCGACCTTAGCATGCTCTCCCTCTAATTCAAATTCAGTATCATAGTGATTAAATTTTCCATTATCAATTTGTGGAACTTCTAATCCTGTTGATTTCGATATTACTATTTTCTTTTCTTTTTCAAATTTCCATGAATCATTACTAATTTCCCATCCATCTGTACTATGACAAGCTGTACAATCCATCTTCAGCTCCTCTCCATGTGGATTCTGAGCGAAGGATAAGGTCCAACTTATCAAAAAAAATATTATGAATGGCAGTCTATACACTCGTATCTTTCTATTTTATAAATTACTTTAATTTTTCCATTTTCTACTTTTGCATCTTTATGGCAACCTCTGCAATCAACTGCTATATGTGCACCTTCAAGAGGGAATGCTGTTGTATTATGATCAAAATTTTCTGGTAGCCAACTATCTGTAATATGACATCGGATACAATCTATTACTCCATCGATGACAAACTGATCATCATGGACATTTTCATGGCAAGAAACACATTGGGAATTAAGATTTGCAAACTCTTGAGAAACGCTGTTGTCAGATTGATTTTCTTCAAAATGACATAATCTGCAATCTGTACTAGAATGCTGACCTGAAAGCGGCCAGTCTGTTGTACTATGATCAAACATAACGATTTTCCAGCTTTCTGAGGTATGACAACTAGAACAATTTTTCTCAGGATAGAATTTTTCTGATATCAAACCATAATGAATATCATCATGACAATCAATGCATGATTCACCAATATTTCTGAATGACCAATGATCTTCGCTTACATGACACGCGAAACAAGGAGTTGCCATATGCGAACCCTCCAATGGGAAAGACGATGCATTATGATCTTCAAATCCATAAGTTGTGTATGTAAATTTTTCATCTAAAGTATGGCATTCTATACAATCAGGGCTTGTTACGTTCTTCGTAAACTCACCGTTATGGTAATCTTCATGGCAATTTTTACATTCTAAAAAATCAATTGATTCCGTTAATCTTTCACCATGGCAAGATTTGCACTCCACTCCAACATGTTGTCCTTCTAGAGGGTAATCCGTAACAGTATGGTCGAAAAAATCCATATCCTTAAGCATGAAGAAACTTTCTTCAGTATGACATTTTATACATTCAGTACCAAACTTACCTTCATGGACATCATCATGGCATTCAATGCAGTTATTTTCAGGAATATTTAGTTTGTCCTGAAAGACTGCTTTAGCATTTGAAGTTTGACTGTGACATTCAAAACAATTCACTGTTTTATGGCTGCCTTTTAATTCAAAGTTTGTTTTGTTATGATCAAATTTAACCCTCCCAATAAAGTTTGTAAAAGAAGATTCGGTATGACATTGTGCACAAGCTCCCACCAATTGACCACTATGAGGATCACTATGGCAATCAACGCAACTATTAAAAGTTAGATCCGTAAACTGCTGAAAGTCATTGCCATTCTTAACGCTTACAGGGTGACACTCGATGCAATCAGCTGAAATGTGTGCTCCTTTCAAAGAGAAATCAGCATCATCATGATCAAATTTAACTGCAGGATCAAAACTGTCAAAGTTGTGGCATTGCAGACAATCATTTCCGAGTGTTTGTTGATGAAAATCATCATGGCAATCTAGACATGCCGTTTCTAGCCCTAAAAATGTGCCTTCCCGCTTCCTGATTTCTGAATCCTTAATATTATCTGGCTGATGACATTCTTTACAATCAATTATGGCATGATTTCCGTCTAACGAATACCCAGACAAATCATGGTCAAATGTATCTTCATCGAATCTAACCATATTGAATTTTCGACCATGATGTTCATTATGACAATCAATACATTTTTTTGCAGACACATCCGATGATACATGAAAGCCTCTATTCATTTGTATCAAATTTTCTATCTCCCTATGACAATCCAAGCATTTATTATCTGGCACTTTATTACCTAAATCATGACATTGCGTACAGTTGCTGATACCTTCAAGATGAGAGTGCGCCGCAGACAAATCCCCAGGCGATATCTGTCCGTTGCTCTGTACAACGGCTACTAGTATCAAAAGAAAACTATATGTCCACTTTACTTTCATTTATGCACCATGCTTTTTCATTATATAGCCAAATCGTTTTTGAATATCAATACCCGCATTGGAAAGAAATTTAGCTGTCTCTTATACACATCTCCGAGCC
>CAJXUU010000086.1 GCA_913061325.1 uncultured Saprospirales bacterium
AATATCAATTGTTACACTGAGTAATAATCGTGAGTATTTTTAACGAAGGATCGCATAGAAAAAACTAAATAGTAACCGATAATTTTAAACTTAATTGGTCTTACATTCCTACAATATAATTAACCTCCACTTTAAATCTTCTATCTACTCCACCTAACTGCATTGCTGCTCTAGGAGAGATTAGTAGCTTCACATCATTAGTATAAGTGCCATAGGGGACTCTGCCAATCACTTTTATTCTTACCGATCTTCTAGTGTTCGTATTGAATACACTGATGTATGAATCAATCAAAGCTGATTCGTGTAATGCGAATACTGTACCGTTGTCAAGGATTGTTTTGTCCCAATAGGCTACACCGGTTTTCTTGATGATTTGCATTTCATTATTATAGGAATGATCTCCCAATAGAGTAGGATTGAAGCCTGCTGGGTATTGTGATTCCAAGCTGTCAATGTCTTCTTCTTGTAACATTGTTTCCAAAGAATCAAAATCTAATTCCATTTGATTTATTGGACCTATGAATATCTCTTGATCTAGCTGTTCTTCTCCAAATTCTGACTCTATATCCACAATTGTTGGTAGTTTTCCATCTATAAGTAACCATCCAATAAGAATGTCTTGTCCTAATCCTAGATTATTATCTTTCAGTTTGTTTCTTTTTATCAAATCATCAGTTGATTGATTAAAATATACCCTAGAAATTCTGAATAAATTATCCTTTGGTTGTGTTTTATAATACACTGGTATATAGTGTCCTGTACTTATCTTGTCAAGATTTATTCCTTTGTAAATTTGTCTATCATGAAGAGGGACCTTTAAATTTTGACCTAAAGAGATGGGCGCCCCATCTTGCATCCCGTTATAGCTGTAAAGCTTTGCAGCGGATACATTGTAGGCCTTAGATAGTGAGTATATTGTATGTCCTTTTTCTACCGAGTGTGTATAATAGAACTCTGAATCTACACCTAGATTTATAAATAGCTTGTCACCATTAGTGAAAATGGATGTTTGATTTTGTTGTGAGTAAACTATTATAGCACAAAATATTAATGCTATAATAAAGAATAACTTTTTCATTAAGACCTGTTTGTTTCGACTTGCAAATATATGTAAAATAATCGTTATATGTAAGTAACTGTTAATCTGATATATTCCTTTACTAATAAGGATTAATTTCTATGTGTCTATTTGACAAAATTCCTTACTTTCGTGAATCCTAATCAAATAATAAATTTAGAATACATGAAAAATATATCTGTCATTGGAGCTGGAACTATGGGGAATGGAATTGCCCACGTTTTCGCAATGAATAATTATAACGTAAATCTTATAGATATATCACAAGATTCACTGGATAAAGCTTTAGCGACTATTGAAAAGAATCTAAATCGAATGGTTGCTAAGGAGAAGATATCCGAAAGCGATAAAGATGCTGCTTTGAGTAAGATTACTACCTACACTGAGATGAAAGATGGTGTGGTTTCAGCTGACCTAGTCGTTGAAGCTGCAACTGAAAATGTAGATTTGAAACTAAAGATATTTAAGCAGATGGATGATTTAGCTCCCTCAGATGCTATTTTAGCTACGAATACATCAAGTATAAGTATAACTAAGATTGCCTCAGTTACAGGAAGACCGGATAAGGTTATAGGAATGCATTTTATGAATCCAGTTCCTATCATGAGGTTAGTGGAGGTCATAAGAGGGTATTCTACTTCTGATGAAGTGTGTGACACAATTATGAAATTATCGTCTGATATAGGTAAGGTTCCAACAGAGGTAAATGATTACCCTGGATTTATAGCAAATAGAATATTGATGCCAATGATAAACGAGGCTATTTATTCTTTATATGAAGGAGTGGCGGGCGTAGATGAAATTGATACAGTTATGAAACTGGGTATGGCACATCCAATGGGACCGCTGCAATTGGCAGATTTCATTGGACTTGATGTCTGCCTGTCTATTATGAATGTTCTTTATGATGGATTTGGAAATCCTAAATATGCACCTTGTCCATTACTGGTTAACATGGTAACTGCAGGTGAACTAGGAAGAAAGTCAGGTGCAGGCTTTTATGACTATAGTGGAGGAGGGAAAGAGTGGATTTTGTCGCAGAAGTTCAAGAAGTAGTAAGTTATAGATAGATCCATGTTCTATAGCTGGAATGACATTTGACGAGTACATATTAATTGTAATAATATATATAGTACTTTAGTGTTTCGTAAAATTAAGATATGAGCAATAAGCAAGAATTTATAGATGAAATAACAAAAGGATATACATTTGAAGGAGAGTCCATAATATTAGGAGCGTCAAAACTTGGAGATGAGGTAATGGCAGAAAGTTTCATCCGAGTTCCACTTGAAACACTTAATAGACACGGATTGATAGCCGGGGCTACGGGAACTGGTAAAACAAAAACACTCCAAATTATTGCTGAACAATTATCAGCTAAGGGTGTACCATCTTTAGTGATGGATATCAAAGGTGATCTCAGCGGTATTGCAGTTCCATCTAGTGGACACAAGAAGATTGATGAACGTCATGAGAAAATTGGGTTTCCGTTTATTGCAGACTCTAGTCCTGTTGAGTTTTTGACATTGTCTGATGAGCCAGGAGCTAGATTGAGAGCTACTGTCTCAGAGTTTGGTCCTGTTCTATTTTCTAAAATCCTGGAATTGAATGATACACAACAAAGTATCGTATCTGTAATATTTAAATTTTGCGATGATAATCAACTTGCTCTTCTTGATCTTAAGGATATGAAGAAAGCACTTCAGTATGTAACTGGAGAGGGAAAGTTAGCGATGCAAGAAGAATATGGTCGTATCTCTACTTCTTCAGTTGGAACTATAATGCGTAAAATCATAGAATTAGAGCAGCAGGGAGCTGAAGTTTTCTTTGGCGAGCGTTCGTTTGATGTAGATGATCTATGCAGAGTAAATGAAGAAGGAAAAGGTGTGATTTCAATATTAAGATTAACAGATATTCAAGACAGACCAAAGTTGTTTTCTACGTTTATGTTACAGATTCTAGCTGAGATATATGCAAACTTCCCTGAAGAAGGAGACATGGATAGACCTAAGTTGGCGATATTTATAGATGAGGCACATTTAGTCTTTGATAAAGCTTCTGATGCTTTGATGGATCAGATTGAAGTTATTGTTAAGTTGATTAGATCAAAGGGTGTAGGCTTATTTTTTGTTACTCAAAACCCAACAGATATTCCTGATGATGTATTGAGTCAATTAGGATTAAAAGTTCAACATGCGCTCAGAGCATTTACTGCAAAGGATAGAAAGGCAATTAAATTAGCCGCGCAAAATTATCCAATCACTCCTTATTATAAAGTTGATCAACTCCTTACTGAATTAGGAATTGGAGAAGCACTAGTTTCAGCGTTGGATAGTAAAGGTAGACCGACTCCTTTAGCTCACACGTACTTACGAGCTCCACAATCTAGAATGGATGTCTTATCAAATAGCGAAATAGATGCTATCATTGATAAATCTAGCATCATACGTAAGTATAATGAAGAAATAGATAGAGAAAGTGCTTATGAGATTTTGACTGGCAAAATTGAAGATGCTCAATCAAAAGAAGCACAAGAGAAACTCCTCGAACAGAATAGATCCGCGAGAAGAACATCAAGAAGAGGGGAGAAGAGTACTTTTGAAAAAGTAGTTAATAGTACAACCACTAGACAAATAGGCAGAACGGTAGCTAGAGAACTTACGCGTGGATTATTGGGTATTTTAGGAATCAAAACAACTAGACGAAGAAGTAAAAGAAGGACTGGTTGGTTCTAATTTTGAAAAGTAATTGTCAGAAGTTGTAAAAAGTATAGCATACAAGATTTATTATTTTGTTATTAGCACACAATGCAATACTTTCGCATCCGTTTAATAAAAATGCATCTTTTAATAAATACCCTATATATTTAATGTCTTCATCTTCAAGTAATTTATTAAGAGACGTTTTTGCAGCACTTACTATAGCTGCAATATTAGTCACAGGGTACTTCTTATATCAGAAATCGTTAGTTGGTTCAGACTATCTTGATGATATTGAAGAAGAATTAGTTGACGAAAAATTTAACAGAGATTTTAAGTTCGGGTTTGATACCGAATCACATCATTTCGAAACGTCTAGAATTAAACACAATCAATTTGTTGGGCAGATTCTAACGGATAATGGTATTAGCTATGGTCGAGTTGCGAAGTTGGAAGAAAAGGCAAAAGATGTTTTTGATGTAAGGAATATCAGAGCGGGTAAGCGATTTCATCTTGTTAAAAAGGATAGTTGTACAGATAATGCTTTAGCTTTTATATACGAGCCTAACCCACTTAGATATGTAATTTATGATTTTAGGGACTCAGTAGATGTAAAGGTCATTGAAAAAGACTATTCATTGATTGTAGAAATGGCTTCAGGAGAGATCAAGTCTTCGTTATGGCAATCTATGACCGATCAAGGAATCAATCCTGGGGTAATTGATTTAATGGAAGATGCATTGGCTTCTTCTGTGTCTTTTTATCACACTAAGAAAGGTGATAAGTTCAAAGTAATTTACGAAAGGAAATACATAGATGGTGAGGCTGTCTCATTGGGTAGGATGTTAGGAGCATATTATCAAAATAAATATGGTGAGTACTATTCTGTGTATTATGAGAATGATTTATATACTGGCTTCTATGATATGGAAGGACGGCCAAGTAAAAAGACATTCTTGAAATCCCCAATAAAGGGCAGCGCGCGTATCTCTTCTAGATTTAATAGAAGAAGATTGCACCCAATCAAGAAACGTAGAATTCCTCACTTGGGGACTGATTATGCCGCGCCATATGGTACTCCTATTATGGCTGTAGCAGATGGAGTAATCACAAAAGCTACCTATAGTAAAAACAATGGGAGATATGTAAAAATGCGTCATGATGGCACGTATGAGACTCAATACCTACATATGCAAAGGTTTGCCAAAGGCATTAGACCTGGTGTCAATGTAAGTCAAGGAGCAACCATAGGATATGTAGGTTCAACGGGCTTGGCAACTGGTCCTCATGTTTGTTTCCGTTTCTGGAAAAATAGAAAGCAAATCGATCATCTTAGAGAAAATTTCCCTCCTGCAGAACCTATGCCAGAAGATGAGTTGCCAGGGTATTTCGAAATGAGAGATAGTATCCGAACTATGTTGGATCAAATTCCATTTGCCGGCGACCTTAAAATTGAATCCAAAACTATTGGTGAGGCTCTTTGATTTGTCCGATAAGTATCATTGGTTTCTATTAAATGGTAACCTTTTCGTTTTAATATCTGTATAGTTATATATTGTGACTTGATCAGATAGTCATACATATGTATAAATGAATTTTAGTCGAGTTCTATTCCGCTACTGATCCTTGAATAATACATAATATTATATATATGAAGTTGAAATTTTCACTGATGATGCTTTTATGCATCATAGCTAATCTTGCAGTAAGTCAATCAACGCACAGCAGGGTTAAGTTTGATTTATCCAAAGTAGATATCAATGATCTTACAAAATTGGGTTTAGAAACAGATCATGGATTTATGATTCCTGGTGTTCACTTTGTGAATGATTTTTCTCAAGATGAAATAGCAATGATGAATGCCTCTGGCATAGATTTTAAAGTGATGATTCCAGATTTGTCTACGCATTATAAAAATCAATCTAAAAATTCTGCGACTAGGTCGGAAGGTGATTGTGACCATGGAAGTGATCAAGCTTTATACGACTACATGACTCCTGAGAATTATACTTATGGCTCTATGGGCGGCTACCATACTTTTGAAGAGATGCTTATTGTTCTTGATTCAATGAGAAGTAAATTTCCTCATTTGATATCTGAGAAAGCTCCAGTCGGAAATATTAAAACATGGGAAAGTAATGATATTTGGTGGCTGAGATTATCTGATAATCCTGATGTAGATGAAGAAGGGGAACCAGAAGCACTATATACTGCTTTGCATCATGCAAGAGAGCCGAATGGTCTTTCTCAGATGATATTTTACCTATGGTATATGTTGGAGAATTACGATACTGATCCGGAAGTGAAATATCTAGTGGATAACACTGAGATGTATTTTATTCCTTGCCTCAATCCAGATGGTTACCTATTTAATCAAGAAACTGATCCAGATGGTGGAGGTTTTTGGAGGAAAAATAGAAGACCCGCTGAAGATGGCGGCGGTATAGGAGTTGACTTAAACAGAAACTATGATTTCTTTTGGGGAAATGACAATACTGGAAGTTCACCCAATAGTGAATCTAACACATATAGAGGCCCAGAAGGATTTTCTGAACCAGAGACGCAAGCTGTACGTGATTTTACGATAGACCATGAAATAATGATAGCCCTAAATTATCATACGTTTGGTAACCTATTGATTCATCCTTGGGGATATAATGATCAACCAACTGATGAAGATTCGATATTCAAAGCTATCGGTAGATCTATGATCAAAGAAAATAACTTCAAATTGGGTACAGGGACCGAAACAGTTGGATATACCGTGAATGGTGATAGTGATGATTACCTTTATGGAGAAGAAGGAGAAAAGAATAAAATATATTCAATGACACCAGAAGTTGGGGATGGATTTTGGCCTGATTCTACTGAAATAGAAGGGTTCAATAAATCTTGTATGTATCAAAATTTGGCTACTGCTCATAGTTTACTAAATCATTATGATGCAAGAATGAACATTCCAAATTTAGTAGAAGTAGATGAGGGCGCATTTGTTTTAGATGTAACCAAGTCAGGTTTTAAAGATGGAACGGCAACTATTGAAATTATCTCGCAATCTCCATATCTGATTTTCGAGGAATTTTTAATAAATTTTGATTTAAAAATTGCTGAGAATAGTTTAGTAAATATTCCTTTTACAATTGCTGGAAATGCGCCGCCTTTAATTGACCTTTCTTTTGAAGTGAAAGTTGACAATGGGGAATTAGAGCTAACAGACACCTATATATTTACTTACAGAAGAAGTATAAGTGAAGAAATCATATCTAATGATTTATCTGATCCTTCTACCTTGGCTGATATTGGGAATTGGGCATTAACTGAGGATAGGTTTGTTTCTGCACCAACTTCATTGACGGATTCCCCTAATGGAGAATATGAGGCTAATATGATCAATGTTGTTTCTATTTCCGATGCGTTAGATCTTACTAATGTTGAGTATGCAGCGCTGAAATTCAGTGCACAATGGTCAATTGAGGCTAATTATGATTATGTATTGGTACAAGCAAGTGCGGATGGAGAAAATTGGACTTCTCTTTGTGGTAATTTTACTAGTAACGGAAGTGCTAATACTCATGGTACCACAGATCCATTATTAGATGGAATTCAAGAGGAATGGGTGATAGAAGAAATGGATCTCAGTGATTATGCTGGACAGATCATACATTTGAGGATGCTAATGAGAAGTGATGCATTTGTTGAACTTGATGGAATTTATATTGACGATATATTAGTTGAGAGCAATGTGTTAGTTCTGTCAGGTGTAGATGAGTTAGATGCAAATTCTATTAATGTCTATCCTTCAATTAATGATGGACAATTTATTATCGAATTGAAAGAAGATAATAATACAGATTCTAAAGTTGAGCTATTTAATGCCAATGGACAATTGATAAATGTTTACAAGAATTTGAATCAAAAGAATACAATCACAATAAATAACCTTATCTCTGGTGTTTATCTAGTTAAATATTCTGACGGAGAGAAGAGCATAACTAAAAGGATAAGTGTAATAAAATAATATTTGCTTAGACTTTAGATAAAATAATAATTTACAGCGCTTAGAGGATTCCTTTAGGCGCTGTATTTTTAAGTAACTTAATATATTATTAAGTTGGTCAAATAAGTTTGATGCATTTAAGGAATTCACTATATTGACGATAGAATATTGACCTGAACCTTAAAATTGAATCTAAGATGAAATCTAGAATTTTTCTCTTCCTTATTTTTACTTTTATTTGCACTATGATAGACGCCCAAATCGATTTAAAATATCAGACTCCCGATGATGATATTCTTTCCCTTGCCGATGCTCCAATGCCTCCAATAATAAGGATGAATGCAGATGGCACCAAAGCTATATTGTTATACAGAAAAGCATATAAGTCCATCGACGAACTTTCTGAAAAAGAAATGCGACTTGCTGGATTAAGAATAAATCCCAAAACTAACATTTCAAGTCGAGCTAGGTATTACTATGATATCAAGCATTATGGTATGAAGTCAAAAAGTGAATCTTCCATAGATGGATTACCACAAAATGGAAAATTGGCTAATATTAGTTGGTCACCGGATGAAAATTATATTGCGTTTACAAACACTACTGAAACTGGAGTAGAGTTATGGTATATAGATCTTAAAGCAAAAAAAGCCAATAAAATCACAGATGCCAGTCTGAACTTAAATATGAGATCTGGAATGATATGGATGAAGGATAGTAAATCACTTTTAGTGAAGATGCTTCCTAATAATCGTCCAGCGTTGATTAATACTTCTCTTTCTATTCCGAGTGGCCCAACTATTTCTGTTAATGAGATGGGGCAAAAAGCACAGAATAGAACATATCAAGATCTATTGAAAGATGGGAATGATGAGAATAATTTTGAAGTGCTAGCAAACAGCGAGTTATATCAAGTTGACCTTTCAGGTAAGACTAGTAAATGGAAAGACTCTGGTATGTATTCTTCACTTTCTTTATCGCCAGATGGTAAGTATGTTATGGTGGGTGAGATCAGTCGACCTTTTTCATATTTGGTCACCTATGGCAGGTTTCCTACTTCGTATGACGTTTATGATATCAATGGGAAATTAGTTAAGAACGTTGTGAAAGTGCCATTAACAGAAGAGCTTCCTAAAGGGTTTATGAGTTGTCGTAAAGGAGTCAGGTCTCTACAATGGCGAGACGATAAACCATCGACATTGGTATGGGCGGAAGCACTAGATGGCGGAGATCCTGAGAAAGAAGTGGAAAACCGAGATGCAGTATATCAACTACAATCACCGTTTGATGGCGAAAAGTCTCTTGTTACAAAGACTAAATTGAGATTCAGTGGTATAGAATGGGGAGATGATGAACTTGCTGTTATCTATGATTATTGGTGGAACGATAGGATGTTAAGAATTAGCTTTTTTGACCCTTCAGACAATGGAAAAGATCAAACATTATATGTAGAACGGAATTATCAAGATAGGTATAGTGATCCGGGTAGTTTTGTAACTAAGAAAAATAAACTGGGTAAATGGACACTTGATATTGTCAATGATGACCAATTGTATCTGATAGGTGATGGATTTTCAAAAGAGGGGAAGCTACCATTTGTAGATCGGTATGATATAAGCGACAATAAAACAGAAAGAATATTCCGTGCCAAAGCTGGAGAAAAACTTGAAAGTATATCAAGAATGATAGATTCCGAAAAAGGCATAGTCCTAACTAGATTAGAATCAAAGAATGACTACCCAAATTTCTACTTCAGAAACTTAAAAACGGGCAAAGTAGATCCAGCCACTGAATTCGAAAACCCATTTAAGGCTATTCAGGACGTACACAAAGAAGTAATTAAATATAAACGTGAAGACGGACTAGAACTATCAGCTACTTTATATCTTCCGGTGGGATATGATAAGTCGAAGAAAGAGAAAATGCCTATGATCATGTGGGCATATCCTAGAGAATTCAAAGATAAAAGCAGTGCCAGCCAGGTGACTTCTAGTAGCAATGAATTTACTTATCCATATTATGGTTCTCCTATTTACTGGGTAAATCGTGGTTATGTTGTTTTAGATGATGCTGCATTTCCAATTATCGGTGAAGGTGAAGATCAACCAAACGATGATTTTATACCACAGCTTGTAGGCAATGCTAAAGCTGCCATTGACGCTGTAGATGCTATGGGATACATCGATAGAAATAAAGTAGCAGTTGGTGGACACTCTTATGGTGCATTTATGACTGCTAATCTATTGACGCACTCGAATTTATTTGCAGCGGGTATAGCTAGATCAGGTGCATATAATAGAACGCTTACACCTTTTGGTTTCCAATCTGAAGAGAGAAATTATTGGGAAGCTCCAGATGTATATTACAACATGTCACCTTTCATGCATTGTGATAAAATGAAGACGCCATTGCTATTGATACATGGACAGGCAGATAATAATTCTGGAACCTACCCGATGCAAAGTGAAAGGTACTTCAATGCACTAAAAGGATTGGGCGCACCAGTAAGATTGGTTATGCTTCCAAAGGAAAGTCATGGTTATGCAGCAAGAGAGAGTATCATGCACATGCTATGGGAACAAGATCAGTGGTTAGAGAAACATGTAAAGAATAGGGTGGTTACACCTTGATTATAATCATAAATATAAAACGATTTCACATCTTTCTGTGAGATCGTTTTTTATTAGAACCAAGTTTCTAACCTTATCCCAACCTTTCCTTTTTTAAGGGTAGACAGGAGAAAGGGTTGAACCCGCGTAGCCAAGAAAGAAACCCTAACCCAACCTTTCCCTTAATAAGGGCAAGGAGCTATTTCATAGCTCGGGCGAAGGCATAAACTTACTCTTCATTTAAATCAAATAAACCTATCGTAGTTGTTCGTGTGTCTCATCCATTTCAATGGAAATAGAACCCATTTCCTGAGGTGCCTGAAATCCAAGAAATGATTTTGCCCTTTTGAAAGTGTTAGGAGGTAGGATTGACACCCCAAGGCCTATTTCTTCGCTGTAGATATTCTTTTCAGAATTTAGGGTGATCAACGATGTCTTTGTGCAAGATGATAAAATCAATAAAAAGGAAAGAAAAAACAGACTGGAATTGTTGATGTATTTCATAAAGTAGCTTGTGTAACTGGTTTTTATTAATATTATAAATATAAGTCAAATATCTATTTTGCAAAAGTTTCCATGTATTGGTGGTGAAATCCTACGCATTTAAAGACTCTGAAATATAAATGTTTTGAAATAAATGTCCACCAAAGGGGATCTATTGTTTGGAAGTATTACGTTCTTGCATATTCAATACATTGACTTATGAAATTATTAATTAAAGCAACTGTTACTTTCTTGTGCCTTATCATCTTTTCAGACGCATATTCCCAATCTATCAAATCTGGTCCTATGCTTGGTTATAATACCATGAGAGAAGTGGGTGTTTGGCTACAACTGGAAAATCAAGGCTACGTGACTATCAAATATTGGCCTAAAGCTAATAAGTCAAATATGAAAATATCAGAGACTTTCTATGTTGAAAGTTACAAAGCCAATACTGCAACCATAGCTGTAGGTCCGCTAGAGCCTGGGACTGAATATGAATATATAGTAATTGTTACGGATCAGGAATTAGATAAAATATACGAATTCGAAACTCAAAAGTTATGGCAATGGAGAGAAGATCCACCAGAATTTAGTTTTATAGCTGGGAGTTGTGTGTATATCAATGAAGAAAGATTTGATAGACCAGGGAAACCTTATGGTGATAACTATTCTATTTTCGAAAAGATAGCTGAAGAAGATGCAAGTTTTATGATTTGGTTAGGGGATAATAATTATTTAAGAGATGCAGATTGGAACAGTCGTTCTGGTATTTATCATAGATATTCTCATTCTAGAAATGTGAAAGAGATGCAACCACTACTTTCAAAAATGCACCATTACGCAATATGGGATGATCATGACTATGGCCCCAATGATAGTGATGGCACATTCTGGGGTAAAAATATTACAAGAGAAGCTTTTATTGACTTTTGGGCTAATCCTAATTATGGAGTGAATGGCGTAAAGGGAATTACAGGAACATTCACTTGGAATGACTGTCAATATTATTTGCTTGATAACAGATGGGATCGTACTCCTCAATCCAGTGAAGGCCAAATATTAGGCGATGATCAGATAACGTGGTTAATTGATGCACTAAGGACAAGTAAGGCTAGTTTTAACTTCATCTGTGTTGGTGGTCAAGTACTAAATGATGTTGCCAAATTTGAAAATCATGCTGTTTTTGGAGCGGAACGTAAAAAGCTTCTGCACTTAATTGATGATTATAATATCCCCAATGTTGTATTTCTTAATGGCGACAGACATCATTCTGAGGTAAGTAGATATGAAACGCCTGATGGTCAGATTATTTGGGAGATTACATCTAGTTCACTGACTTCTGGAGCATATGATCACAGCGACGAACCTAATAGTTTTAGGTACAAAAATTCTATGATTGGTGAAAATAACTATGCCATAATATCAGTTTCTGGCAAGAGAAAAGACAGAAAATTATCTGTTGAATTTAAAGATGCAAAAGGGAAGAAGATAAAGAAATATAAATTAAAGGGTTGATGATAAATGCTTCGTGATGGATCATATATTTTTTGTTAAATATAATCAGTCATAATGTTTAAGATTCTTTTCTATCTTGCACTTTTAGCAAAATTGTAATAACCCTACATGATTAAAATAGGCATAATAAGAGAAGGCAAAGTTCCCGCTGATAATAGAGTTCCTTTGAACCCGAGTCAGGCAAAGCACATGTCTGATATGGGGGTTGATATTGTTGTGCAGCCTTCGGATATTAGATGCTTTCCTGATCAAGATTATAAAGATGCTGGAATACGTCTTAAAGAAGACCTTTCTGATAGAGATATATTATTAGGTGTCAAAGAAGTGCCTATTGACGATCTGATTTCTGGGAAAACGTATTTCTTCTTTTCTCATACTAGAAAAGAACAACCGTATAATCAACCTCTACTAAAACATATCGTTGATAATCAAATCAAACTGATAGATTACGAAGCGCTTACGGATGAGAATGGTGCTAGAGTAATTGCATTTGGTAAGTTTGCAGGAATGGTAGGTGCACATAATGCATTATGGACTTATGGACAACGGACAAAAGAATTTGATCTGCCAAGAATGAAAGATCTGTTTGACTACGAAGCGGCAACTCAGATCTATGATAAAACCAAATTTCCAAATCTAAAAATAGTATTGACAGGAACAGGCCGAGTAGCTGGTGGAGCGGCAATGGTGCTAGATGATATGGGTATAAAAAAAGTGAGCCCTTTGGATTATATTTCTAGTGATTTTGATCATCCTGTATACACCCAACTTAATAGCTTCTATTACGCTAAAAGAAAAGACGGGAAAATGTTTAATTCTGTCCAAGACTTTTATAGTAATCCAACAGAATACGAATCTGAGTTCTCTCACTTTTTACCAATGTCAGATATAATGATAAATGGTATTTATTGGGATAATGATGCTCCTGCTTTTTTTACCGTGGATCAAATGAAATCGAATAAATTTGGTATCAAAGTTATATCTGATGTCACTTGTGATATTGCTCCTGTTTCTTCTATTCCTTCTACTATTAAAGCTTCAACCATTCAAGATCCTATTTTTGGTTTTGATGTAAAAACTGGAAAAGAAATAAAACCGCACGGTAAATCAGTTGTAGATATGATGTCTATAGATAACCTACCTAACGAACTACCAAGAGACGCTTCTACATCGTTTGGAGATATGTTTATCAACAATGTTTTGAATGAACTTGGCAATCGTAAAAGTGAAATGATCCAAAGAGCTACTATTGCTGATTTTGGTAATTTAGGTAAGGATTTCGAGTATCTCAGAGATTACTTGAATGGGAAGTAGTTATTGCTTTTGCTGAATTGTTGGAATCGCTAGAATCGCTTTATTATGTTGACTCAAGTCTTAATATGCTTTAGCACTGTACAAATCCTTGTTAATCCGTTTAAACTGTTTTATCAGCCCGAGAATTTATAATTCTCTACACTGAGCTACGCGTTTGCTGAGCAAACCACTTGATCTGTGTTCTATTGACTAAGTTTCTCTATTCTTTTATGCAATTATCCATTTTTACACGTCTTTAAAATAAAGCATAAGGATCGAACTTATGTTTTCGTTATTACCTTACTTTTAATAGAATCATTTCTTATATTAGACTGGTGTTATTAATCGTACAAAATGAGATGTATGAAATTCAATAAATTAATATTTGGAATGTTGTTAATAATTTCTGCTGTGGGTTTTTCTTCATTTGAGGCTTTCGACTACGAAAAAGCATGGAAGGAGGTAAACCAAGCCATGGAGAAAGGACTTCCTAAAACAGCTTTGGAGAAAATAAATGAGATCTATCAGTTTGCGCTGAATGAGTCCAATGTAGAACAGCAAGTAAAGGCTACTATATCTGGTGCGAAACTTACACTTGATACTGAAGAGCTAGGGTTGGAAGCAGTTGTGCAAACACTAGATGAAAGACTATTAGCTTCCAAAGCTCCTGTCAAACAGCTTTTGCATTCCATGACTGCGGAATTATTCCAACAGTATTATAGTAGTCAATATTATCAAATCTCGCAACGGACCAATCTTGAATCCTTTGATACAGGAGATATAAGAACATGGGCTCCCAATAATTATAGAGATTATATTGCTGAACAATACTTGCTTTCTACATCGGAAGCAACAAGACAATACAAAACTGAGGATTTTAAAAAGTTACTTAGAAACGAGAAGACAGAACTAGAATTAAGACCATCTCTTTATGACCTTTTGGTTGATCGAGCTATCATCTATTTCTCATCTAGAGATTATAATGTGATCTCCCCATCGTTCAGTTTTACTTTGGATTCTCCTAATTATTTAGGAGGAGTGGACTCATTTACAAAAATGGAAATTACCTCTGAAGATAAAAATTCCAAGTTATATAGAGCAATCAAATTATTTCAAGATCAATTAAGACATCAAGCTACATTTTCGGATCAGAAAGTTTTGGCTTCTTACGATTTGAAGAGAATAGAATTTGTACGCGGTATTGCTGAGATAGCTGATATTGATTCTCTCTTTGAAAGCTCTTTAACGCAAGCATCAACTTACTATACAGGATCAAATTCACATCCGTTTGTGATTCGATTAGCTCAGGTTTATATCAATAAAGGAAGATGTGAGGAAGCATTGCTCTTGTTAGATACGCTCAAGGATGAAGAAATTGAGAGTTACATCAGATCTCAGAAGCAAAACCTAATCAATTCTATAAATCACAAGCACTTATCATTACAATCGGAGCAAGTTGTACCTTCAAAAACAAATTTCTTGATCAATGTTACTTCTAGAAACTTACAACAGATCTATTTTAAATTGTTGAAGGTAAATGAAAATGACTTTGCTAGTTTAATGAAGAGCAACCAAGAAGAACAATATAGAAAGATTGAGTCTTTACCTGTTCTTAAAAGGTGGAATAGTGAGAACATTAGAGATGGATATAAGCAAACTTCTTATGAGGAGATTATTGATGGCTTGGATCATGGTAGATATATAATCGTGTCAAGTAATAATGATGGTTTCAAAAAAGGAAGTTCATCATATCATTTTACCGCATTTTTTGTGTCAGATCTTGCTTATACGACTTACGGAGAGGTAAATGGAAAGAAACTTTTTGTTAGAAATAGATCTACTGGAAAGCCGAATGCTAATGTAGAAATCGAAGTCTATACTAGAGAGTACAACCGAAATGAAAGAAAACATGAATTAAAATTAGTCCAAAAAACAAAGTCTAATAATGAAGGTTGGGCTGATATCAAAGGAGTGAAAAATAATTCATTCCAATATAAATTGACAAAAGAAAATGACGTGCTCAATCTTGAAGCATACGATTATTTCTACAATCAAAGAAAACCAAATCATACGGGTGAAAGAACTGAAATATTTATAGATCGAGCGATTTACAGACCAGGTCAAACGGTACATTTTAAAACACTTTCTCTCAAAATAGATGATCATGGACTTCCTTCTATAAATGAAGGGAAGCAACTAACAGCATTACTTAAAGATGCTAATGGTCAGGAAGTAGAAAAGCTAAATGTAAAGTCAAATGACTTCGGTAGTGCTTCTGGAAGTTTCATTCTTCCTGTAGGGAGATTGACAGGATCTTTTTCTATTCAAGTGGATCATGGTCGAAAATCATTCAGTGTAGAAGAATACAAGAGACCAAAGTTTGAAGTAGAAATCGACACCCTCAAAGGTGAATTGAGTTTAGGAGATTTGGTCGAAGTTTCTGGAGTGGCAACTGCATTATCTGGAAGCCCTATTTCTAATGCTAAGGTGCAGTATACGATTATGCGTCAGACCTACTATGGATGGTGGAGTTGGTATCGCAGAGTGCCATCAATTTCTGAGATGGTAGAACAAGGTGTTGCCAATACGGATCAGTCAGGTAAGTTTACGCTAGATTTTTCAGCGGAGCCAGATGCCAATATAAAAATAGAAGATAATCCCACCTATAGTTATGTAGTCTCTGTGGATGTGACTGATCTATCTGGAGAAACAAGATCGGCTAAGGAAACTATTTCGATATCAGCACTTCCATATTCTTACGCTATAGATATGGACGAAATAATCGATGTCAAAGATCTAAATGCTATTAAAGTCAAAGCAGTAACAGCAAATAGTGTGTCTTTGAAATCTGATGCCATATTTAAAGTAATTGAACTTCAACAACCTGACGTTTGGAAACGCAATAGAAGATGGAGTTCTCCGACGAATCCTTTATACAGAAGAGGAGAATTCGAAAAGAAGATAGGTAGAATCGCATATAATAACACTACAGTTTTGAGCGAGTATGAAGACAAAGAAGTGGTCTTCGAAGGAAAGCTTGATATACCAGTAGGGGGTGTAAATGTCGATGTTAGTCAATATGTGAAGGGTGGAAAGTCCTATCGAATAGAAATTATTTCAAATGAGAAATATAAGAATACAAATATCATAGCTAAAGACTATATCGCAGTTACAGATTTAAAAAAGAACAAGTATCCAACATTAGAACTTCTATATATAAATCCTAAATCGAAAGTGGCTGAAGTTGGAGAGAAATATGAGGTCTACTTAGGAACGCCAGATAAAGAATTACAAGTGTATTATACATTTGTAAGAGATCAGGAAATCGTACATAAAGGCATGGCTGATGTGGACAATAACTTTACTGTTTGCTACGAGCCGACTGAAAATGATAGGGGAGGGATCACTCTATTTTTAGATTATGTAAAGCATAATTACTATAAACGAGTACAGCAAAATGTAAATCTTCCATGGGATCATAAAAAGCTCAACGTTGAATTAATAACTAAGAGGGATAAAGTATTGCCAGGTTCGAAAGAAGAGTGGATGCTGAAGATCTCAGGGCCAAATAAGGATAAAGCGATAGCGGAGGTGCTAGCCACAATGTATGATGCAAGTCTCGATCAATTTGTGAAACATGAATTCTTTTTTAATCCATATATATCACATTACGGCCACTATCAAAATCAAAGCTTCGGATTCGACTATGGATATTCTGGAGAATTAAATTATCAATGGAACAGAGTTAAAAGTGATCGTGTAAATCTGCCTGCCATTCCAGTGTTGAATGGGCTTGTTATAGGATATAATATGGCTAATTTATATGACGGTCAATATCAGACAATGTCTAGATCACAAAAAATGGGATCAAGTGCTAAAGACGCTATTCGTAGTGCTGCACCCATGGTGGCAGAAGCTGCAATGATGGATGATGCAGTTGATTATGATACATACGAAGAGAATGAAAGTGATAAAAAAGAATCTTCTGGCGATGACAATAGTGAAGCCAATCCAACAAAAGAAATATCTGTCAGAAAGAATCTTAATGAATCCGTATTCTTTTATCCAAACTTAAAGACAGATGCAGAAGGGAATCTACTCATTTCATTTACTATGAATGAAGCTTTGACGACTTGGAAATTATTGACATTTGCCCATGACAAAGACCTTAGATATGGGATAACATCTCACGAAGTGAAAACTCAGAAGGATGTAATGATCCTACCAAATGCACCTAGATTTTTGAGAGAAGGAGACAAATTAATGTTTCCAGCTACTGTTAGTAATTTATCTAGTGCTGACATATCTGTACTTACTGAATTGGAACTTATAGATCCAGAAACCAACAATGTAGTCAATGATCTATTTGGTTTAACTCAGAACCAAACCACAGTCGAAGTTGCGAAAGGTGAATCAGCTCGAGTTGATTGGAGAATTAATGTGCCTTCGAATTATAAAAAGTTGGTGAAGTATAGAGTAACTGCAGTTGCAGGTGATCATACGGACGGTGAAGAGAATATCCTCCCCGTTGTAACCAATCAGATTCTATTGACGGAGACCAAAGTAATATCTGTCAAAAAACAAGAACAGAAATCATTTGTTTTTGATGCATTGTCTAATGGTACTGCCACTTCTCAACCACATAGATATACCTTCGAATATACAAGCAATCCGATTTGGTATGCTGTGCAAGCACTTCCGTATCTTATGGAGTACCCTCATCAATGTACAGAACAGATCTTCAACCGCATGTATGCGAATACAATGGCAAGTCATATCGCGAATGCTAATCCTAAGATCAAGCGGGTGTTTGATGAATGGAAAGCGTTGGACTCTGATGCACTATTAAGCAACCTAGAGAAAAACTCAGAGCTTAAGTCTGCCATTCTAGAAGAAACTCCATGGGTACGCCAAGCAAAATCAGAAACAGAACAAAAGAAGAGAATTGCGCTCCTTTTTGATTTGAATAAAATGTCGAACGAAACTACCTCAGTTCTTGATGAATTGGGAAGAAGACAAATGCCGAGTGGAGCTTTCCCTTGGTTTACAGGAGGAAGAGAGAATGTTTACATTACTCAGAATCTGTCTCTTATACACATCTGACGCTGCCGACGAAGAGGATAGTGTAGA
>CAJXUU010000087.1 GCA_913061325.1 uncultured Saprospirales bacterium
CGAGATTTCTGCCTGTCTCGTGGGCTCGGAGATGTGTATAAGAGACAGAATCAATCATGAACATAAAAATTTTAATTCTAGCTTTATTTTCGTTGCCTCTTGTTGGGCAAGAGTTTAATGTGGATGTGAGTTCAGATACTATTCTTTCAGGTAATGTTTTAAATGTAGTTTTTGCTGCCAATAATATCGCTGGTCAATTCGAAGGTCCAGATTTGCAAGGCCTCAATGTTATTAGTGGACCAAACACATCAACATCTATGTCTATGATCAATGGTGATGTTACTCAATCAGCAACATATAGCTATGTTGTATTGTGTGAAGATATAGGTGAGATGACAATATTACCAGGCTATCTTAATATTGGAGATGAGACTTTGGAAACGGAACCTTTATCTATTTTGATTTTACCCAATCCAGAGGGAATCATTGAACAACCACCAAGCAATTCAGGTTTCTTTGAGTTTAACTTTCCAAGAACTACGAAAAAACCAAAGACACCATCTACACCAAAAAAGAATAAAAGGAAGCTTAAAAAAATATAAAGTTGTTATATAAAGGTATGAAGCGAATTGTAAGCTTATTTATTTTATGTGTTTGTAGTCTTTCGGCATTTTCTCAGTCATTTACACTGAAGACAGATGTAAGTAAGGTGGTTCAGAATTCCACTTTTGAAGTGAGATACGTCCTTGATGGAGCGAATGGCAACGGATTCATTGCGCCTAATTTTGGTAGTTTAGAAGTCGTTGGAGGCCCTAGGCAGTCTAGTTCTACAAGAATAGTAAATGGTGCAATGTCACAAACCCAGTCCATCACTTACGACTTATTTGCTCCTAAAATTGGAAAATATACGATCCCTGCAAGCACAATAAACGTAAGAGGGAAGAAGCTGATATCAAACTCGGTTAGAATAGACGTTGTGAAAGGAAAGGCGGCCAGTCAGATTTCGGAATCTGACAAAGAAAGTTACATGAAGCTAGAAACAACAGCTGAAGAAGCCATTATTGGTCAACAAATAACGCTGGAGTATAAACTTTATACACAACAAGACATAAATGGTTATGAATTAATAAATGAGCCTGATTATGACGGATTCTTCTCTCAAGAGCTACGAAACTATAGAGCTGAAGTGTCAAGAGAAGTGATAAATGGTAAAGAATTTTATACGAAAGTACTAAAGAAAGTTGCCTTGTTTCCTCAACGAACTGGACGATTTGATTTTTTACCCGTCACAGTTACTTTAGCTATTCCTATTCCAGGGGCAAAAAAGAACAGAGGTTTTTTTAGTAGTGTACCTACAAGACAAAAAAGAATCAAAACAAATCCGCTTACTATTCAAGTCAACGATGCCCCACCTGGTGCCCCTATTAGTTTTTCAGGAGCTGTTGGTAAATATCAGATGGCAGCCAAGATTAATAAGAAGAGGATTTCAACTGATGACGCTTTTGTGATCAATATGGAAGTCAGAGGAACTGGAGATGGTAAGACCTTTTCAGCTCCAAACCAGCGGACTTTAGAACATATGGAATATTACGACCCTAATGTCGTAAGAGATGAGGATACTTCTCGTGATGGAATAGTAAGTAATTATAAGCAGATTGAATATCTTATCGTTCCTAAAAAACCAGGGACTTATAATCTTCAACCAGAGTTTTCTTACTATGATACAGATAGTATGAAATATATGACTATCCGAACGGCTCCATTTAGAGTCCAGGTTACTAAAGGGACAAGATCAGTTATTGCCGATGATAGAGATGTATCCATTTCTCAGAGTCTTGAAAAAGACAGGATGGATGTAGATTCTATCTCACCATTTCAATTGAAATTCTTTGATGGATTCTGGATTGGAAGTTTTGGTCTAGGATTATTAGCTTTTGTAGCAATGGGGTACAAAAAATACAAAAATGTACTCCTCGATAATCTTGATCCAGAAGAAAAGAGAAGAAGAAAGGCGATGAGACTTGCAAATTCAAAATTAGAAAAGGCAAGAGCGCATCAGCAACAGAACGATAGCCGAAAATTCTATGAAGAAGTCTCTTCTAGCATGAACGGTTATCTAGGCAATAAATTTGGATTACCCAATACCGATTTCCAAAAAGATAAGATTGTAGAAAAGCTTTCGTCTAATGGAGTCTCGCAAAATATGATCGATTCTTATTTATCGATTCTTAAAACATGTGAAATGGCACTTTTTGCTGGACAACCCAGCTCTAAAATGGATGAGATTCTTGATCAGTCCACAAATCTAATACTCAAATTAGAAGCATAATCGCCAATTAATTAAGGTTACCTTAATTGTTTTTTCTAAGTAGTGTCAAAAATCACCACAAAAGTTGTTCACATTTATGTAATGTGAAATATTTTCAGATGCGTTTAAGTTTCGATAAATGGAGTGATTTCGAAATAAAAACAAGTTTCTACTTCTTTTGTGCCAAATAAACAGAATTTTATATAAGCAAGAGTGTTAGTAAGTATTAACAATAAATTTATATGAAGTTTCTGTATATGTCATGTTTCATTGTACCTTTGTGTTAAATAAAACTAAAATTTAGACATGAAAAAACTTTACTTTCTTTTCGTTTTGACCTTGATGACGTTTGCAATGCAAGCTCAAATAACAGGTACAGTAGTTGACGCTAATTCTAATGACCCACTGATTGGGGCATCAGTAATAGTGAAAGGTACGAGCACAGGAACAATTACAGATATCGATGGAACCTTCTCTATCGCTAGTTCAAGAACAACTGATTGCAAACTTGAAGTTGGATACTTAGGATATCAAACAACATTGATAGATGTTGTAGGATGTGATGGGAATGTTGGTAATATTTCAGTTCGACAAGGAATCTCTGGATTAGAGGAAGTTGTTATTACTGGAGTTTTGGATATTGTTCAAGATAGAAGAACTCCTGTTGCAGTATCTACCATAACAAGAACTGAGATCATTGAAAAAGGTGGAGGTAATACTGAATTTCCAGAAATCATGAAGAATACTCCTTCTATTTACGTAGCTAACCAAAATGGTGGGTTCGGAGATGGACAAGTATTTACAAGAGGATTCGGTCAGAGTAACACGGCATTTTTGTTGAACGGTCAGCCGATCAACGGTATGGAAGATGGTAATATGTACTGGTCTAACTGGTCAGGAATGACAGATATCGCTAATGCAGTGCAGGTTCAAAGAGGATTAGGTTCTTCTAAGTTGGCTATTTCTTCTGTAGGTGGTACGACGAACATCATAACTAAAGCTACGGATCAAGAGCAAGGTGGATTTGCAAGCTTTACTGGTGGTAATGATGCTTACTTAAAAGGAACAGTTGGATATAACACAGGTATGATCAACGGTAAGTGGGGAGTATCTGCATTGATGACACACTGGCAAGGAGATGGATATGCTGATGGAACAAGAGGTCAAGGACAGAATTACTTTCTTTCAGTAGGGTACAAAGCAAGTGAAAAGAGTTCTTTCAATTTTTTGATCACAGGAGCACCGCAATGGCATGATCAAAACTTCTCTCAGAGAGTATCTGATCATTATGTAGATGGTGATGTCGAAAATATCAACAGAAGATTGAACGGTAACTGGGGAACATATGATAATGGTGATTACCAAACAGAAAGAAGAAATTTCTATCATAAACCAGTTGCTAACTTGAACTGGGATCTTGATATCAATGAAAAGTCTAAGTTGAACACTGTAGTATATGGCTCTTGGGGTCGTGGTGGAGGAACTGGAGGTTACGGTGGTAGAGCTGAAACAGGTGATGATGGTCAAAAAGACTGGTCAGCAACTGAAGCTGTAAACGCAACTGTTAGTGATGGCATTGGTTCATTCGCTAAAGATCCAAGAGGATATTTGGTAAGAGGGTCTATGAATAATCACCAATGGTTCGGTGTTGTATCTAACTATGAAAGAAAACTAAGTGAAGAATTGACATGGAATATCGGTGCTGATCTGAGAACTTACACAGGTACGCACTTTAGACAAATCGTAAACAACATGGGGTTGAATGGATTTGACATCACTAATAACGATCAATTTCCTAACGGTTATGTAGCGAATGAAGAGTTTAAAGCTGATCCGTGGGCTGCATTATCAAATTATGCACCAGTAGGACAGAGAATTAACTATGATTATAGCGAAAAAATTCAATACGGAGGATTATTCACACAATTGGAATATGCTACGGAGAAATTATCTGCATATGTTCAAGGTGCATTATCTAATCAATCTCACGTAAGATGGGATAGATTTAACTATACTGAAGCTGAAGAGGAATCAGAAACATTAACTAACTTAGGTTATAATGTTAAAGGTGGAGTTAGTTTCTTCTTTGATGATAAGCATAGTGCATATGTTAATACTGGTCTTTATTCAAGACAGCCGTTCCATGATAATTTGTTTTTAAATTTCAGAAATGATGTGAACGAAGTTGCTACTAATGAAGATATCGTAGGATTAGAAGCTGGGTACAAGTTAAGAACTAGTATGATAGAAGCTAATCTTAATGTATACAGAACAGCATGGAGCAATAGATTTACAACGAGTACTGTGCAGCCAGGAGAAATAGTGCAAGATCAGAATGGAAATGATGTTGAACTAATTAATGGTGGATTCTCTAATATTTCTGGTATTAATCAATTACACCAAGGTATAGAGCTTGATTTTAGAATTAAAGCTACTGATGATATTACTGTGAAAGCATACGGGTCGATTGGAGATTGGTCTTATGCAGATAATGCGAAAATTGATATTTATAATGATGAGCAAACATTAATTTCATCTACTGATGAACTTTACCTTGATGGTGCTAAAGTTGGTGGATCTGCTCAAACATCTTTTGGATTGGGTATTGATTACAATATTACAAATTCACTTAAGGTAGATGCTGATTATAACTTCTATGATCAGAGTTATGCGAGAGTAAATGCTACAGACAATATCTTTAGAGATGAAGTTAATGATGGTACAGTATTATTACCTTCTTACGGAGTTCTTGATATGGGTATTTCTTACAGAGTTTCTCTTCCGAATCAAGATTTATTGAAATTCAGAATTAATGTAAATAACTTACTAGATGAGACTTATATTTCATACTCAAGATCAAACATTCATGCTTCTGATGTAGCAGCTGAAAACTGGAACGGAATAAATGCAAGTAATTCTGTATTGTTCGGAAAAGGTCTTACGTGGAATGCTTCTGTTAGATATTCTTTCTAAGAATCTGACATAGATATATAAATAAAAAAGACTTCAGGGCTAGCACAACATTAGTGCTAGCCCTTTTTATGTCGTATATCCAAGAATATTATTTGTGTTAATGACATTACGTTTAAGCCTATCCAATATATTTTATTATTTTTGTAAGATCCTGTTTTGAAGTCATTTACATATCTAATGAATCCCAAAGCGGATTAACGCGAAGTGTCTAATTTTATTAAAAAAAATACAATCAAAAATTAAATAACATGAAAAGAATTTTACTTATTAATTTTTTACTTTCTTTTGCTTTTATGGCATCAGCACAGCTTGTCATTTCTGAGATTAGTTACAATCCGCCTGAATCTGGGACGGATTCATTGGAATACATAGAATTATACAATGAGACAAATGCAACTATAGATCTCGCTGGATATATCATAGAAGATAATAATCCTGATACAATATTAAATGGTAGCGTAGATGCTGGAGCTTATGTAATATTAGCGATCAACCCTACAGCAATCATGACGGTATTAGGTGTAGAGTCAATAGAAATTGAAAGAATAGCTACTAATAATGGCGGAGAAAGATTAGCAATTTCTGACCCTAATGGAAATCTTATAGACGAAGTTACATATGATGACCAAGGCGAATGGCCAGATTTTGATGCAGGAACAGATGGTGCGGGAGCTACCGTTGAGTTATGTGATGTAACTTCTGATAATAGTCTTGGAAGTAATTGGGGGGTATCTACTAATGACCTTGGAGTAATGGTTGGTGGTATTTCTTTTTTAGGAACTCCAAACGCTGCAAATTCATCTTCTTGTGAGTTTGTACCTGACCATATCGTAGAAGTTTCTAACAATAAATTTACACCTAAAGATCTAATAATCAATGAAGGTGAGTCTGTAAGATGGATGAACGTTCAGGGATTTCACAATGTAAATGGTTCTCTTGCTGATTATCCAAACAATCCAGAAGGATTTACAAATGGAAATGCAGCTTCAAGTCCTTGGACATTTGACTTTACATTTAATGTTGAAGGAGTATACGACTATCACTGCGATCCTCATGTTGGATTAGGTATGGTAGGAACAGTAACTGTTATGGGAGAGGTAGAGCCTACGATCCCTGTATATGATATTGGTTTGGTAAATACTATTGATTCTGATGGGCTTCCTGATTCTGCTGGTGTACAGTGTATAGTTGAAGGAGTTGTGCATGGAGCTAATTTGAGTGGAAGTGGATTACAGTTTGCTTTGATTGATGATAGTGGTGATGCAATAAGTCTGTTCTCTAATATGGACTTAGGCTATACTTACGCCGAAGGTGACTTGATAAAAGTAACTGGTTTTATAGGACACTTCAACGGTTTATTGCAAACATCTGCAAATGCTGTAGAGTTTGTGAGTAGTGGAAATGATCTTCAAATTATTGAAGGAGTGAGTGTTCTCGACGAGTCTACGGAGTCTAAGCTAGTACAAACAGTTCCTGTAAGGTTTACTGATGTATCACAATGGGATAATAGTGGGTCATCTTTTAACGTTGATTTCGAAGCTGAGGATGGTACAATATTTACAGCGAGAATAGACGGGGATACCGAGATTGCTGGTACGGATATTCCTGCTTTTGGAACAGGAACAACCTATGACTTAGTAATTACTGGTGTTGGAGGACAATTTGATAATAGTGCACCACATGATGATGGTTATCAGATGTTCCCAAGATATATAGACGATTTTTCAACATTCTTAAGTGTTCAAGAATTAGAAGGTGACTTCTCAGTTTATCCTAATCCTGTTTCTGAGGTATTATCTATTGATTCAGATAAAGTTATTGAGTCTTACATTATATATAATAATTTAGGACAGCAAATTGCTATAGGTGAATTTCAAGACAGGATTGATGTTAGTGAACTAACATCAGGTATCTACAGAATTACATTGCTTGCAGATGACAAGGCTAAAGTGTTGACATTTGTAAAATAATATATTTAGAATATTTATTAAGTAGCCCTTCTCAGAAGATTTTGAGAGGGGCTTTTTTTGTATATTTAGCAGTGGCAAATATTTTTTTCATGAAAATAAATATCCAATTATACTTATGTTTTATCCTTGTTTTTGTAGTAAATTATGCGTTTTCTCAAAATGTACATGTTGATGATTTTGATAATGGCTCTATAGCGAATTTTCCTATTGATTGGGATAAGAGAGGCGATCAAGCAATGAAAGAGTATTTAGTTGCAAAAGATACAACGGGGAATAAAAACCTGTGTGTCAGTTTCTTAAATTCGAATATATTTATTCTTAAACAGCTCAAAGTAGATCTTGTGGAATATCCTTATCTAAATTGGAGTTGGAGAGCAAATGATCTTCCGACAGACGGAGATGAGTCGGTCAAGAAGTACTGTGATGCTGCGGCATGTATAGCTATAGTCCTGAAATTATTAAAATTCAGACCTAGGTCTATAAAATACACTTGGTCGACTACACTTGATATTGAGGTAGGCACTAAAAGCCCGTATGCTTTTTGGCCATCCCGATCTGATATCATTGTATTGGAGTCAGGAAATGATGAATTAGGAAATTGGTAAGAAGAAAAGAGAAATGTGCTCAATGATTATCTTTCACTATACGGAAAGGAAAGTGTAAAGTCATTAACAATTGAAGTGATTCTTATAATGATCGATAGTGACAATACACAGAGTCTCTCATCAGCTTATTATGATAATATTTTCTTTTCAAAAAACTGATTTGCGATCAATTAGCTACAGGATCAATTCTGATACCATAATTGATTGAAGCTTTTATTTTATAGTTGAATTTATTATATATGTAATATATTAATAATCAATAGGTAATGGGGCATTTTTAGAAAAATATTTTATTTGAAGTCTTACTCATTTTTTACTTCTTTTTAAGCCTTTTTTTACGTATTTTTGTGGGCTAGTATTGATAATAAAAATAAATTTTTAAATGGCTAACGATCAGCGCATTATACCAATTAATATTGAGGATGAAATGAAGTCCGCTTACATCGATTATTCGATGTCGGTAATTGTTTCTAGAGCATTGCCAGATGTAAGAGATGGATTGAAACCTGTACACAGAAGAGTTCTGTATGGAATGTCCGATCTGGGATTGTCTTATAGTAAGTCACATAAAAAATCAGCGAGAATTGTAGGAGAGGTGTTGGGTAAGTATCACCCGCATGGTGATACTTCAGTATATGACTCTATGGTAAGGATGGCCCAGTATTGGTCTCTAAGATATCCACTAGTAGATGGTCAAGGTAATTTTGGTTCTATGGATGGTGATAGTCCAGCTGCGATGAGATATACAGAGGCTAGATTGCAGAGGATTTCTGACGAGCTACTAGCAGATATTAAAAAAGATACTGTCGATTGGTCATTGAATTTTGATGATTCACTAGAAGAACCAACTGTATTGCCCACAAAGTTTCCAACTTTATTAGTCAATGGAGCATCTGGTATTGCAGTAGGTATGGCTACAAATATGCTTCCTCATAACTTGACAGAAGTTATTGCTGGAACTAAAGCGGCGATTGATAATCCTGAGATTACTATTCCAGAATTAATGGAGCATATAACAGCTCCTGATTTTCCTACTGGTGGTACTATCTTCGGATATGGCGGGGTGAAGGATGCATTTGAGACAGGCAGAGGTCGTATTGTGGTGAGAGGAAAAGCTAACATCGAGACGAACGCTAACAATATGGAGACAATTGTTATCACTGAGATTCCATACCAAGTAAATAAAGCAACTTTGGTTTCTAAGATGGCTGACCTGGTAAACGACGGTAAGATTGAAGGCATAAGAGACCTAAGAGATGAGTCGGATAGAAATGGTCTGAGGATTGTAGTCGAAATAAAACGAGACGGGATGGGAAGTGTCGTTTTGAGTAAGTTATATAAATATACTGCGCTACAATCTTCTTACGGAGTGAATAATATTGCTCTTGTAAATGGTCGGCCTCAGATGTTAAATTTGAAGCAGATAATTGCTGAGTTCATTAAGTTCAGATTAGAAGTAATCGTAAGAAGAACTAAATATGATCTTCGTAAAGCGGAAGAAAGAGCTCACATTCTAGAGGGACTGCTAATAGCATTGGCTCACATTGATGAAGTTATTGCGATTATTAGAAAGTCAAAAACTGTCGATGAAGCGAAAGCTGGATTAGTAGCTGCGTTTGAATTGTCAGAGATTCAAGCGAAAGCTATCTTAGAGATGAGACTTCAGAAGCTTGTAAGTCTCGAAGTAGATAAGATTCAAGCTGAGTTTGATGAGTTACAAGTAAAAATTGCTCACTATAAAGAAATCCTTGGTAACGAAGCTATGCAAAGAGACATCATTAAAGGTGAGCTTGATGATATCAACGATAGATTCGGTGACGAAAGAAGAACGGATATTAGTTACTCAGATGAGGAGATCAGCATAGAAGATATGATACCTAATGAAGAGGTAGTGATAACTATTTCAAAGTTGGGATACATCAAAAGAACGAAATCATCAGAATATAAATCGCAATCAAGAGGTGGAAGAGGATCAAGAGGTAGTAAAACAAGGAATACTGATTCTGTAGAGCACTTATTTGTTGCGGATGCTCATAACTATATTTTATTGTTCACTGAAAAAGGCAGATGTTTCTGGCTAAGAGCATATGAAATTCCAGAAGCGAGTAAAACATCAGCGGGTAGAGTAATTCAGAACATAATCCAAATGCCTAAGGATGATAAGGTGAGATCCTACATAATCGTCAAAGATCTTACGGACGAAGAATGGTTGAACAGTAACTATGTATTCTTCTGTACTAAAAAAGGTCTCGTGAAGAAGACATTGATGGAGAAATTCTCTCGTCCTAGAACAAATGGTATCAATGCAATTACAATTAATGAAGGTGATCAGTTGTTAGAAGCTAAGCTAAGTAATGGTCAGAATGATATCGTTATCGCAAATAGGAATGGTAGAGCGATTAGATTTCCAGAAGAGAAAGTGAGAGCAATGGGTAGATCCGCTGCCGGTGTTAGAGGAATCAGATTGGATGAAGATAAGAATGATGTTGTTGTAGGAATGTTATCTGTAAACTCTACAGATCCAGATGTGACAATCTTTGTAATCTCTGAGAAGGGTAGCGGAAAACGATCTGCGTTGGATGAGTACCGTATCACAAATAGGGGTGGTAAAGGTGTAAAAACAATGAATGTGACGGATAAGACTGGTAAAGTAGTAGCTGTCAAATATGTAACTACGTATGATCACTTAATGATAACTACAGTAGAAGGAATTATGATTAGAATGGCAGCTACAGATCTTAGAGTAATGGGAAGAGCTACACAAGGAGTAAGAGTGATCAATCTTGGAAAGAAAGATAGCATTGCTGACGTAGCTATTATAAGAAGAGATGAAAATAGCGACGACGAAGAAGAATGAAAATCTTAAAGATTACTTTCTTTTTAGATAGCTGAAAACGGAAGTAAATGCGGAATTTTGTGTAATAAGTAGTTTTTTTGGTAGTGAATTTTAATTTCAAAAGCCTAAAAAGTAAGTAATTCACTATTTTTTAACATTTTTGCGCTAGGTCTTTAACAGATTATAAACACAGAATGAATGAAAATCCCGTCATAACTATGATTTACACATAACCTTGACGGGTAAAAAACAATTTAACAAATGAATATATCTATGAAAAAATTAGCTCTCGGACTACTCAGTTTATTTCTGATAGTAGGATCAATCAATGCACAAGAAGGCAAAAAAGCATTGAAAAAGGGTGCCAAACTACTTGCGAAATATGGTCAAAATGCTGTCAAGAATGCAGATATTCTTGATGAAGGACTGATGCTTATTGAAAAAGCATTCGAAAATGAAGAAGTAAAAGCAAAAGCTAAGAATTATAACATGCTAGGAGAAGCATACAATGCAGTAGCATCGGCTCAGATCAATGCAAAATTAGTTGATCCAAAATTCCAGATAACTCATGGTGATTACGCTAACAAAGCATTCGATGCATTCAAGATGGCACATAGTAAAGCGGAAAAGAAAGGGGATAAAGAAGATGCTATAGTTGGATTGCAAGCTTTAGAGAGTCATATGAATAATATAGCTATTTATTATTTTCAGACTCCTGATTATGCTAATGCATTTACTTATTTCAATGGCGCTGTTGAAGTTTATAAAGTACTAAATGCGAATGCAGCGAATTCAAGACTTGATGTTGATACTACTAGAATGGATCACTACTTCTATACTGGCGCAGCAGGATACTATGGTGAAAAGAGAAAGGAAGCTGCACCTGTTCTAGAAGAATTAATTTCAATGGGTTCAGAAAAGGCGCTTCCTTATGAAGCACTTTATAATATTTATTCAGCGGATGATAAAGAAAAGGCAGTTGGTTATTTGGAAAAAGGAAGAGAATTGTTTCCTGACGACACAGGTTTGTTATTCGCAGAGATTAACTTTTATCTGATGGAAGGGAAATTAGATATATTGATTGATAAGCTAAAGTCTGCTTTAGTAAAAGAACCAGACAATATTACTATCTATACTACACTTGGAAATGTATGTGATCAGTTGAATCAGCAATATAGAACGAAGGGCGATACAAGCGAGATGAAAAATCTGAATAGAAGTGCAACTGACGGACCAAATGAGGGGTGCTATGAAGTAGCTGAAGACGGTTCAAAGAAGCATTTAGATAAAAGTGCTTGTATTTCAAATCCTTATGCTAAAGCAAATTATTATTTTACCGAAGCTAAGTTATATTATTCACAAGCACTTGAAAAAGATACAACGAACTTCGATGCTGTATACTCACAAGGGGCATTGTACTACAACAAAGCTGCATCTCTTACCGGAGCGATAAATGAATTGGCTAATGATTTTTCAGCAGCTGGAACTAAGAAATATGACAACTTAAAAGCTGAGATGGACGGTTTCTTTAGTCAAGCAATGCCATATTTCTTAAAAGCTGAGGGTATGAACGGAAAGGACTTAAATACTTTGATTGCCTTGAAAGAAATCAATGCAAGGAATAATGAGCTGGAGAAAGTAGCAGAATACAAAGCAAAAATTGAAGCTATACAAGCTGGAGGAGGAGAATAATTTTTTACTCCATCTTTTAAAAATATAAAAAGGGTAGCTGCGATTGTAGTTTCCCTTTTTTTTTGTGGTGTGGAAGGGCATGGTCAATATCTAGTAGATGAAAGTCCTCTACACACGCTGTAATGAGCAGTGCTTGGCCAAGATAGCTGTTATCGTTTTGAGCGATGCCATCTATAAGTCTTCTAACCCAGCATTTACTGTATTCATAAGAGGAACACGTTGGCCAAGATAGCTGTTATCGTTTTGAGCGATGCCATCTATAAGTCAAGCGTTGGTGGATTTTCAAAGAATTCCAAGCATTGGGATTGAATTTTCAAAAGACTTAATATTTATTGAGTGTTTTTCGGTAAGCCAATTAAAAGGTAAAATGATCTACCTATTGATTGTCGATCTAAAACATAAAAAAAAGGAGCCAAAACCATTGACTCCTTTTTTTAATTTTCTATTTCTATTTCATTTTATCTCTTACTCTGGTTCAAATCCAAGTACAATATTGAACTTAGCATATTGACCAAACTCTGTACCCGCTGGTAAATTCTTATCATATCCAACACCATAATCAAATCCTAATAGTCCAAACATAGGTAAGAAGACTCTCAATCCTGCACCAACTGAACGTTTCATATCAAATGGATTAAAATCTGAGAAGCTCTCCCAAGCATTTCCGCCTTGTGCAAATATCTTAGCGTATATCGTACTACTTGGATTAAGAGATAATGGATATCTTAATTCTACAGTAAATTTATTATATATAGCCGCAGGTCTATTATTGTTGATTTCAGTAGTTTCATATCCTCTGAGAGATATAATTTCTGTACCTGTAAGTGCTGAATTTTGATTTGATAATCCATCACCACCTAATTGGAATCTTTCGAATGGAGGGATACCATTATCACCATATCCACCTAAGAATCCCATCTTAACACTCGTCATGAATACCATTTTGCCAACTACATTGAAGTACCATTCACTATTGAATTTCCACTTGTGATATTCTAGCCATTCGAATTTATTTGCATTTTCTACAGATGAAATTAAATCTATTTTTTCTAATTCTGTTAGTGGATCTGCTGGACCTTGTTCTTCTTCAGCTATTTGTATAATATCTGCTTTTTCAGCATCTGTTAGTCCGCCAGATTTTCCAACTCCTAGCAATGACCATGGAGGAGTTAATTGCAATGAAAGAGAAACTCTAGATCCTCTTCTTGGATATAAAGGGTCAGAAATTGAACTTCTTGTAAATATTTGAGTTAATGAGAAATTTTTAAAACTACCATTTCTAATGGTTACAAATACTCCTCTATCATCTTTTACTTGGAAAACACTATTTAAGTATTCATCCAATTTGATCGTTTCTAGATTAACTGTAGTAGAAGAAGAGAAGAAATCATCTGGCCACTTAAGTTGTGTACCAAGACCTGCAAATATTCTGGTAATATTTAATGCACCTTGTCCAAATTGAGTGTAATCAATAGCCGAATGTACAGCTCCTACTGTAAATGAATTAGGCTTTTTACCGCCTAACCATGGTTCAGTAAATGAGAAATTGTATGATCTGAAAAATCTACTATTACTCTGTATTCTTAGTGACAGCTTCTGTCCATCTCCTTGAGGTAATGGGCTCCAAGTTTCTTTATGTCTAACATTTTGTAGACTGAAGTTATTGAATGTTACTCCTAATGTTCCAATCAATCCACTAGCCCCACCATATCCGGCTGACAATTCTAATTGATCAGAAGGTCTTTCTTCTAAGACATATTCAATATCCACTGTTCCTCTTTGAGGATTTACAGGAGTTTGGATATCCATATTCTCAGGATTGAAATATCCAAGATTTATAATTTCTCTTTGTGATCTGATAATTTGAGATCTTGAGAACTTTTGTCCAGGTCTTGTTCTAACAGTTCTACGTACTACAGATTCATGTGTACGATCGTTTCCTGTTATTCTTACTTCGTTGATAGTTGCTTGAGGACCTTCGTAGATTCTCATCTCTAAATCTATTGAATCATTGGATACAGATACTTCTGTAGGTTTGATATCGAAGAATAAATATCCATCATCCATATAAAGAGAAGACACATCTCTACCATCAAGACTATATGTAAGTCTGTTTTGTAGCAGTTCTGGATCATATGCATCACCTTTTACAATACCTAAAACAGCGGCAAGTTGATCATCTGTATAAAGAGAATTTCCCTTCCATGCTATTTTTCTGAAGTAATACCTGTTTCCTTCATTAATATTTACCAAAACTTGCATATCTCCATCTGCCTCTCTCCAAACTGAATCGCTTAGTATTCTAGCATCTCGGAACCCTAATGAATTGTAATATGCTACTATTGATTCCTTATCTTCTTTATAATCGTCTTTGATGAATTTTGTCTTTCTGAACCAAGTACCTTTCCTCTTGGTATTCTTCATCTTCTTTCTAAGCTTTCGTGAGCTTACTTCTTTGTTACCAGTAAAAGTTATATCCTGTACTTTGGCTCTGCTACTTTCTTTGATGTTGAAAACTAGTCTTACAGAATTAGGCTTTACTTCATCTGCTATTTCTTCAACAGTAACTCTAGAATCCAATTTACCTTGATCAGTAAAGTATTTTTCTAACTTAAGTCTAGCTAATTCTTTTGCAGCATCTGTTACAATACCTCCTTTATTAAGGACATTCCTAACAATGTCATTTAGATCATCATGCTTTGATTTCTTAATACCTGTATAAGAGTATCTTGCTAGGGTAGGACGCTCAATTAAAACGATAGTAAGGTGTACGATCTCTCCATCAACTTTATTTTGAATCACTTGAACATCATCAAAAAGCCTCAACCTCATCAATGCTTTGATGGCCTTAGGAATAACTAGTCCAGGAATTTTGATTTTATCACCTTCTTTTAGTGCAGCAATAGACTTTATTGCATTTCTATCTCTATCAGGTGCACCTATTACTGTAATGCTTCCTATTTCGTAGTCAGACTTAACAGTATAATCTAGTATGTCAAGAGTATCATTGATCTCTTGAGCTGATACTGCACCAGCAGATAGTAATAGGAAGAAAATATATTTGAAAATTCTATTCATTTAGGTATTTCTTGATATACAATATTATAAACGATCATTAATCTTGATCTGTTATTTTTATTTGTTTAACGAATTCTTAAATTCGTTTTTATTGATAAACTAAGGCGCCAATACTACACTTTTGTCGTAATTGAATCTTAGGTTTAGTATTTTTTATTTCAATTGTTCACTTGTTTTGCCAAATCGCCGCTCTCGTCCTTGATAGTTAACTAAAGCTTTATAAAGATGAACCTTACGGAAGTCAGGCCAAAAAACGTCTGTAAAGTATAATTCGCTGTATGCAATTTGCCAAAGAAGGTAGTTACTTAGTCTCTGCTCACCGCTTGTACGAATTAATAACTCTGGATCAGGATAGTCAGCTGTAGCTAATTGTTGAGATACAAATGCTTCGTTGATCTGATCTGGGTTGACGGAACCATCTTTACTTGCTTGAGCAATTTTTTGGATGGTTGAAGTAATCTCCCACCTCGAACTATAATTTAAAGCTAAGATTAATGTTAGGCCAGTATTTTTACTGGTTTTTTCTATTCCTTCTAAAAGTGCATTTTGACTTTTTTGAGGTAGCTTGCTTAAATCACCTATTGCCTTGAGGCGAATATTGTTCTTGTTGAGTGTGCTGACTTCTTTTCTTATTGTTTCTACAAGTAAGCCCATTAGCGCTGTTACTTCTAGGGCTGGTCTACTCCAATTTTCTGTAGAAAAAGCATACAATGTAAGATATTCAATACCAAGCTCTGCAGCAGCTTCACTAATTTCGCGTACAGATTTGACACCGTTTTTATGTCCAAAAACACGTGGTTTACCATGCGCTTTTGCCCATCTACCGTTGCCATCCATAATCACTGCTATGTGTTCTGGTAACCTGTCTTTGTCTATTTTATTTAGGTATTCTTGCATGTCCTTTCTCAGAATGGCTGCAAAAATAACAAAAGGGCAATGATTATGGGGTTTTGATATGCTAAATATCCCTTAAAAGACGTAAAAAGATTGATGATCTCTAAAGGACTTAGTCGAATGACCGAAAGAACCATTTATTGGAAGTTTTTTAAATAGGGATATTTTTCATGTTCGAAGGCCAATTTATCTTGAGAATATTCTTTAAAACGCTTTATACCTAAACCCAATGTAAACTTCTCTTCCTTTCGTAGGACCCCAGTTAAATGAAGAATCGAAAAATGCTCCAAATGGCTCTTCACTTCCTAATATTGGAAATGCTTGTCGGAAATTAGTAATGTTTTCAATACCACCATACAGCTCAAATTTTGTCCATCGCTTGGTAAGTTGAAAATCTAATCCTGTATATGAAGGGGACTCAAGTGGCTGCTTATACTCATCAGGGGATTCTTGTGTGTCAGGCAGTCTTTTACTACCTGTCCATTTAACCGTAAAGTCCGCTTGCCAGTTATCATCTTTAGTACTTAATGATGTTTGTGCTAATAGTTTGTGATTGGGAACTAAAGGAAGTTGAATCATCTCTCCTTCTACTTCTCTTGCCGCCCATTGATAGTTATATGACCACTTGAATTCTACTTGATCTGTAAACTCCCACTTGTTTTCTAATTGGAAGCTTCTGGATTCACTTTTATCTGAGAAGTTATTGATAAATACCTTCCCAATCTCTCTATCGAAATCAGGAAAGACTTGATTCTGAAACATTGTGAAATAGCCATCTGCGCTTATCGTACTATTCATATTGCCAACTCTGAATTTCTGTACTAGATTAAGGCCAATATTGATGGCTTCTTCTGGTTCGAGTTGATTTTCGATAATAATATCTCGATTACTAGCGAGTACGTTTACTCGTTCCGAAAATAAATGGACTCTTCTGAATCCTTTTCCAGCACTAACTCTAATATCCGTATCTTCACTTAATTCTGCGCGAATAAGCATTCTTGGTGTAGTTTTCCAGCCGAAATCACCATGTTTGTCAGTTCGGATTCCACCCATTAGTGTGATATTATCAAAGTAGAAGATGCCTTCTGTGAATATTCCTGGGATAAAATAATCATTTTCATAAGTGCCAGCATATGACCAATTCAGAGGATTGGCAGCAAAGTCGATATTTTCGGTCATATCATTTTTTCTTATACTGATTCCAGCCTTCCAGTTGTGTTGGTCCTCACCAAAATTGTGATCTAGTACAAGATTAGAATAGAGATTCTTTTGATTACTGAGATAATATTTTTGACCGTATATACTGTTTTGATCATGGATAAAACCTGAATTCACCCAGATGAGAGATGTAAGATCAGCCAACTTATAATTCAGCTTGGTGTAAAAATCTGCTTGATTGATATTGATAGCTTGACCATAAATATCTCCACTTGCTTCATGAATATCTTGGTCATAAGTTGTTTGACCACCTACACGGTTTTCGGTCCAAAATCTAAGTCCGATTTGGCTTCTTATCTTCTGGTTTTCGGGATTATTATATACCCATTTGTTGAATATAGAGAACCGTTTTACTTTTGCTACATCTTGGAAACCATCTTTATCTCCATCTACTTCACCTGCTGGTAATGTACCATGCACTGAAGTGAAATTGTTCCATTTACTCTTCTTTACTATATAGTTAGCATTATATTGAGATTCTCCAAAAGAATTGATAAATGCATTCAGAAATATACGCTCTGACTTTTCAGCTGACTTTGGGATGATGTTAATCTGACCTGAGATTCCCTCATATCCTTGGATAACAGAATTGGCACCTTTTGACACAAAAATTTCTTGTATCATAGTGCCAGGTATGCTTCCAGCTCCAAATGTGAATGAAGCACCTTGTACGAGTGGCATTCCATCTATTAAAACTTGATTATAAACACCAGAAAGCCCTAATATTCTTAATTCTTTAGCATCGGTCACCACATTGGTTGTCTGTGCATCCACACTAGCGTTTGTACTAAAACAACCAGCTAGACTGCAACATGCTGCTCTCTCTAGCTCTCTTGTGCCAAGTACTTCTGTTTTGATTACACCATCTACAAATCTGGTAGCTTGACTTTTTGCTGTGATGTCCACTGTCGAAATTGTATTATCTTCTATAAGCTGCATTTTCCAATGCGTGATTGTACCTGCATTTACAGAATCTGATTTGAAACCCAAGTATGAAAACACCAATATTCGTTCGCCATTTTTTTTATCTGCAATTACAAAACTACCATCAGAATCAGTAGAAACACCAGAATCAGAACCTTGCCATTGTACTGTAGCTCCGACAAGAGGTTCTCCAAAAATATTTGTCACAGTACCAGTTATGTTTTGTGCAAAAGACTGATATGATAATAATATCTGTCTCTTATACACATCTGACGCTGCCGACGAAGAGGATAGTGTA
>CAJXUU010000088.1 GCA_913061325.1 uncultured Saprospirales bacterium
TCTACACTATCCTCTTCGTCGGCAGCGTCAGATGTGTATAAGAGACAGATTACAAGCAGTGCTACGGCGCAGCTAAAAACTATCAGTTCTAATAGTAGTACTAGAGCTATAGAAACTGTAATTGATGTTCCTGATTTCAAGAAAATCAATGAAAAAAAAACGATAATAAACAGAAACTTTAGTCCTAAAACTTTGACTTATTTACCAATAGAGCAAAATGGACTAAGAGTGGAAAATAGAGCGAAAAACAACCTGCCAATTCTCATTAGCGGAGAACCTGAACTAGCATTAAGAAGTACAGATACCAAAGAAGGGAAAGCATTGAATTTTTTGGAAAATGCTAAAGGACTTATGTCTATCGAGAGTCCTTCTGAAGAATTCGTAATAATAAAATCAGATATAGATGATCTGGGTATGACACATATGAAATACCAACAGATGTATATGGGTATTCCTATCTATGGAGCAGAAGTAATCTATCACTTTAATAATAAATCTCAATGGCTTAATGGGAGATATGTCAAAACTCCAAATATTAAATCCGTAAAACCTAGTTTGGATCTACCAACGGTAAAACAACTTACTCTCACTTCAATTGGTGGAATCAAAGAAGTTAGCATTGATAAGTTTAATCTATTTGATTTCGAAAAAATTAAAGGAGACTTGATAATCTATGATGATAAGTTGTGTTATGAAATGACTGTCTACAAAAGCATCATAGACAGATGGGAATACATAATGGATGCCCATACTGGTGAAGTTATAAGCAAACATCAAAATATGTGTAGATTCCATAACCATGATGATCATACAATATGCAATCATGGTGTAAATAAAACTGAGGATCTAACAAAAGATAATATGTCATCAAGTGAGAATGAACTGTTGCCACCACCAGATGGACCTACTGTATCGAATGCTCAAGATCTTTTCGGATCTACAAGACAAATAAATACCTATGAATCAAACAATCAATTTTATCTTATTGATGCAGCAAGAACAATGTATGATGATGTAAATTCTGATATTCCAAATGATCCGGTAGGCACAATATGGACGATTGATGCATTCAATACAAATCCACAGAATAGTAATTTTGAATATGATCATGTTGTGTCAAATTCGTCTAACTTTTCTGGAAAACAAACAGGAGTTTCAGCTCAATATAACGGAGGACAAGCGTACCAATATTTCAAAGTGATCCACGAAAGAGAATCCATCAATGGAGCAGGAGGTAATGTCATAGGGCTGATAAACATCGCTGATGAAGATGGTAGCTCCTTAGGAAATGCTTTTTGGAATGGAATTGCTATGTTTTATGGAAATGGTGATAATGCATTTAAACCACTGGCTAGAGGATTAGATGTTGCTGGTCATGAAATGTCTCATGGAGTGGTACAGAGTACCGCCAATCTTCAGTATCAAGGAGAATCGGGTGCACTTAACGAATCATTTGCTGACATCTTCGGGGCTATGATTGATCGTGACGACTGGTTGATCGGAGAAGATGTAGTAAATACCTCTGCATTCCCATCAGGAGCTTTAAGAAGTCTTCAAGATCCACATAATGGTGCTAGCACTGGTAACTTCAATGCTGGATGGCAACCAAGAACGTATAGTGAGCGATTCACAGGAAGCCAAGATAACGGCGGAGTGCATATTAATAGTGGAATAGTAAATTGGGCTTTCTTCAAATTTGCTACTGCTTCTGGTGTTGGAAAAAACAAAGCAGAGAAAGTGTACTATAGAGCTCTAGATAGGTACTTAACAAAATCGTCTCAATTCATTGATGCACGTATCGCTGTAGTCCAATCTGCCACTGACCTTTATGGATCAGGTGTTGCAAATTCTGCTAGAGCAGCTTTCGATGAGGTAGAGATCTTCAATGGAGATGGGACAGTAGTCACAACTGATGTAGAAACTAATCCAGGTGAAGATCTTATATTATTTACAACTGTGAATCAACAAAATTTATATATCGCTACTGCGGATGGAAATCTCCTATTTGATCCATTAACTGATCAAGATCCAATAAGTGTCCCAAGTATATCAGATGATGGTAGTGAGATCTTATTTATCAATCAAGATAAAGAACTATACTATATTCTAATGGACTGGTCTACAAATTCAATCGTAGCTGAAGGTGTGTTAGAATCAAATGAAGAGTGGCGAAATGCTGTCTTTTCAAAAGATGGCTTACGAATGGCAGCATTAAGAGAAGTCCAAGAAGACCAAATTTATGTTTATGATTTTATAACTGAGACTGGTGTAGACTACACTCTATTCAATCCTACATTTACAGAAGGCGTAAGTACTGGTGATGTTCTTTTTGCTGATGCATTAGAGTTTGATTTTACGGGTGAATATCTTATGTATGATGCATTTAACCAAATAGAAAGTTCATCTGGGAATCCTATTGAATACTGGGATATTGGATTTATAAAAGTATTCAATACTGGTTCAGGCACATTTACTACAGGGGATGATATTCAGAAACTTTATTCTCAGCTACCAGAAGGGGTCGATATTGGAAATCCAACTTTCTCAAAAAACAGTGATTATATTATAGCTTTTGACTTCTTAGAGGATAATGAATTCAAGGTATTAGGAAGTAATATTGAGGAACAAGAGACAAGAGATATTTTTGTAAATAACGACAGACCTGGTTATCCTAGTTATTCCAATGATGATGATAAGGTATTGTTTGATGCTATCAGTGATAATACTGGGCTAGGAGTTATCGGAGGAGCAGTGCTAGAGAGTAATAAAATAGAGTCTACCTCTGCAGCGATACAACTCGCATTCCAATCTACTGGCATCAAATGGGGTGTATGGTTCGGAAATGGAGATAGGGACATCACATCAAGTGAAGATTTAGAACTAGCGGATCATGCAATATCATTGTACCCTAACCCTGCAGGAGAATCAATCATGATTAAATCTACTCTGGAAGATGCTGGGAATACACGAATATCTATTGTCGATATTATGGGTAAAACAGTGTTGGTAAAAAATGTGAATAGTCTAGAGCAAGAAACCATGCTTGATATTTCTGTTTTGGCAGCTGGTTCATATATATTGAATATTAGAAGTGACAAAGGAGTTTCTAGTGAGTTGTTTGTTAAAGGGTAAGAACAAATCTTGATAAATTAATATGATTAAATTTATGCCTGATTGCAATTTGTAGTCAGGCATTTTTTATAATAATAAATGGATACTCAATATAAAAAAGTACTAATAGTAAGATTTAGTTCGATAGGAGATATCGTGCTGACTAGTCCAGTGGTCCGTTGTGTCAAAAAGCAATTAGGAAATAAAGTCCATTTTATTACAAAATCAAAATTCAGATCAACTTTAGAACATAATCCACATATAGATAAGATCTATACAATTGATAAAGAGATCACTGAAATACTCCATCAACTCAAAGATGAAAAATATGATCTCATCATAGATTTACATAAAAACTTAAGATCAAAAAGATTAATAATGGGTCTAGGAGTTAAGTCCATATCTTTTGATAAGATCAATATTGAAAAGTGGCTCAGAGTACATACTAGATTGAATTTTTTACCAAAAAAACATCTTGTAGATAGGTATTTCGAAAGTTTAAAATCTATAGGTGTTTCCAATGATGGTGAAGGTCTTTCATATCATCATGGCTTGACGGAATATGATATAGCACATTTGATGCCTTCGGATAGATATGTAGCTATTGTACTCGGTGCAACATATCACACTAAGAGAATTCCAAAAGAAAAGTTAGAAAACATCATCCAGAACTCAACATTGAAATGTGTTCTACTTGGAGGAAATGATGTTAAAGAACTATCGGTGGAATTAAAAGCAAAATACCCGAAAGTTTCAAACCTATGTGGAAAAGTGAGCCTAAATGAAAGTGCTGCTCTTGTATTGAGCAGTAAATACACTGTAACTGGAGATACCGGACTTATGCATATGGCAGCCGCGTTTAAAACACCCACTATGGTTTTCTGGGGAAGTACGGCCTACGAATTAGGGATGTATCCTTATTATGGAAGCAATTACGATATTCCTCAAGTTCATATGGTAAATAAGGAAATCAATTGTAGCCCGTGTTCTAAAATTGGAAAAGAGGTGTGCCCTAAAGGTCATTTTAAATGCATGATGGATTTTACAGAAAGTCAGATCATTAATGCAATGAGAACATTAGAAAAGTAAGTCCCAAAATATAGCAAGGAAGAAAAAATGAGGGTTTTAAGATCATACGGTTTGGAAGAGCTCGGCGATAAGTGATTTTCTCTTTATGAAGCTAACAATTTGTTCGAGACATCAATATACCTTATGCCTCTAAATCTGCTCACCGATTGCAAGCACTCAATTATCTTTAAGCACCATACCCACAAATCAATAGCATTTAAAATAATCAAACGGCTCTAAACAGTCGATGCATTTATATAGTGCCTTGCATGCAGTGCTCCCAAATTGGCTTACGAGCTGTGTGTTTTTGGATTCACATTGTGGGCAGGGTACTATTTTTTCTTCTCCTGAAAGATAAGATTTGTCAGAGGTTTTTTCTACTGGTGGTGCTATTCCGTATTCTTTGAGTTTTCTATGACCGTCTTCTGAAATCATATCTGTGGTCCACACTGGAGACAAAATCAATTTTACCTCTACATCATTATAACCCGCTTCTTCCATTGCCGATTTTACATTTACAGATATCATATCCATGGCAGGGCATCCAGTGTAAGTTGGTGTAATAAGCACTGTAATTTTTTCTCCTTCCGTCTCAAATCCTTGATAGATACCCAAATCCTGAATCGTGAGTACAGGAATCTCAGGATCTGTCACACTTTTGAGAACATTTTCAATATGTAATTTATCGACTACCAATTGCTATCTGGATATGATTTTTGAACAAACTGTAACTCCGCAAGTATAAATCCAAAGTGCTCAGTATGTACTCCATCTTTTCCTCCCTTTTGAGGAAATTTAACTTCAGGAATTTCTAGGTTTGCAGTCTGACACACTTCCGTAAATTTCGCCCATGCAGACGCCTTAATTTTTGTACAATCTACAGCAACTCCATTCAGTGATTTATCATTTTCAATTTTAGAAGGAATAAATGCTTCATCAAAAAATCTGATTCTATCATTTAATGCTTCTTGCATTTTATCATGACTTTCTTGAGTGCCATCACCAAGTCTTATAACCCATTCTGATGAATACTTCAGATGATAAGTAGCTTCTTTGATGGTCTTTGCTGCGATTTGTGCTAAGCGTTCATCCCCAGAATTAGTCATAGCTTTAAGATGATAATAGTGATAACAATCAAACATGAATTGTCTCATGATAGTATATCCAAAATGTCCGTTTGGTAATTCTACCAATAAAATGTTCTGCCAATCCCTAACATCTCGTTTATAAGGGTAATCATCTTCTGTTTTACCATTTCCTTCAATTTCTGCAGCATATTGATATAGTATTCTTGCTTCACCAATAAGGTCAAGGGAAATATTAGTAATAGCAATATCTTGCTCTAATATCGGACCATGCCCACAAAGCTCAGCCAACCTTTGACCGAGAATCAAAGCATTATCTGCCAATTGCAGTACATACTTGAGTAAACTTTCTCTTTTCAAACTGATTATTTCTCCCATGATTACATTTGTTCTAATTCATCAGGAAGGACGTAGAAAGTCGGGTGCCTATACACCTTATCTTCTGCAGGATCAAACATCGATTCTGATTCTTCAGGGTTCGATGCTGTGATATGTTTTGATTCCACTACCCAGATAGAAACACCTTCCTTTCTCCTGGTGTACACATCACGTGCATTTGTAATCGCCATATCAGCATCTGCTGCATGTAAGCTACCTACGTGTTTATGAGACAGTCCATTTTTTGATCTTAAAAAGATTTCGAATAGAGGCCAATTTTGCATTGTATTTATTTGTTGAATTATTGAATTGTTGAATTGTTGAATTACAGCTTTTTAATAAGATTTAGAACTCACAATTCTTCTATGTCCACTGATTAGAGTCTCATTTCTCTATTCCTACTTTTAGGCTACCTTCGTTTTACCATCAGATGCTTTTCTAACTTCTTGTTTTTCAGCATAAGCCAATGCAGCATCACGTACCCATTGTCCTTCTTCGTGGGCTTTTACCCTAGCGGCTAATCGCTCTTTATTACAAGGTCCATCTCCTTTCACTACAGACCAAAACTCATCCCAATCAATCTCACCAAAATCATGTGCCCCTCGCTCTTCATTCCATTTAATCTCAGGATCTGGAAGAGTCAATCCAAGTATATCAGTTTGAGGCTTAATCATATCTACCATTCTCTGACGAAGTTCATCATTAGAGAATCTCTTTATTCTCCAGGCCATAGATTGTGCTGAATGTGTAGATTCCGAATCATTTGGTCCGAACATCATAAGTGAAGGCCACCACCATCTATTGATAGCATCTTGGGCCATTTCTTTTTGTTCTGGAGTTCCATTCGCAAGAGTAAGCATGATCTCATACCCTTGTCTCTGGTGAAATGATTCCTCCTTACAAACTCTTACCATAGCTCTTGCGTAAGGCCCATACGAGCATCGGCACAATGGTACTTGATTCAAGATGGCAGCGCCATCTACAAGCCAGCCGATAGCTCCTATGTCGGCCCAAGTTAGGGTTGGGTAATTAAATATACTGGAATACTTCGCCTTCCCCGTATGGAGTTGGTCGAGTACTTCATCTCTTGATATGCCTAATGTCTCGCATGCAGAATATAGATATAATCCGTGTCCAGCTTCATCTTGCACTTTAGCAATCAGTCCAAGTTTCCTTCTAAGATTAGGTGCACGAGTAATCCAATTTCCTTCTGGCAACATTCCTACTACCTCCGAATGAGCATGTTGAGAAATCTGTCTGATCAACGTTTTACGATACTTTTCTGGCATCCAATCTCTTGGCTCAATACGCTCTTCAGCATCGATTCTATCTTGAAATCGCTTTTCTAATGATTGTATTTCTGTCATGACAATTAGGTTTTGAATTACAAATATAACGGAAAAAGCGAACAGTTGTTCGTAAAAATAAAAATTGGTCGTCCCTACACCTTATTTTGTACCAATTCCCAAATAATATTTAATGTTCTTACTTCCTAAATTTGACATAATCTTCGGAAGAGCGTCATCGAATCCTATTTTTTTATTCACGTTTAATAGTTGACTGATATTACTTCAATTTTTTAATTTACTTTAGACAGTGAAATTAGAGATCACAATTATTAAAAGACTAAAAAAATACAAGAAGTTCATATTACTAGTTCTGGCTGTTTTGCTGGTATGGTTTTATTTCTGTTTGCCCGACCCATTATTTTCTGATCCATATAGCACTGTCCTAAATGATAATAAAGGTCAATTAATTGGGGCCAAAATATCTGCTGATGGACAATGGCGATTTCCTCTAACAGATTCTGTTCCTGATAATTTTGAAAAAGCCATCATCACTTTCGAAGATAAGAGGTTTAGGACTCATATAGGGATAGATATTCTGTCACTAGGAAGAGCAATCGTCCAAAATATCAAAGTAGGAAAAGTAGAAAGTGGAGCTTCTACTCTCTCCATGCAAGTGATCCGAATGTCTAGAAAAGGGAAGTCTCGGACTATTTATCAGAAAGTGATCGAAATGATCTTAGCGCTCAGGTTGGAATTACGGTTTTCGAAAGATGAGATATTACAACTATATACTAGCCATGCTCCATTTGGCGGAAATGTTGTAGGGTTGGAGGCTGCCAGTTGGAGATATTACAAAAAAAATCCTTCAAAACTATCTGTCTCAGAAGCTGCGATGCTAGCAGTATTACCAAATGCACCCTCGTTAATACATATTTCAAAAAACAGAACTCGACTGCTAATTAAAAGAAATAGATTACTCAAAAAAATGCTAGATGAAAATCTAATTTCGAAAGAAGATTTAGACTTATACGTTCTCGAAAAAATTCCCCAAAAACCTTATCCATTGCCTTCAATAGCTAGGCATTTATTAGAATATGTACATAAAACCAATCCACAAAAAATTATTAATAGTACCATAGATTCTGATATTCAACAAATGAGCCATGAAATCGGGAGTTATCACTATCAAATAAATGCTCAATCTGATATTTACAATTTGAGCATACTAGTTCTCAACACAAAGACAGGTGAGGTAAAATCTTACCTCGGAAATGCTCCGAATACTAACCAAGAATCAGCTGTAGATATGATACAAGCAGAAAGAAGTTCTGGCTCGGTGCTTAAGCCGATTCTCTACGCTCACATGATTGACGAAGGCAAAATGATGCCTCAAGCTTTAGTCAAAGATATACCTACTCAAATACGTGGTTTTAATCCAAAAAACTACAATAGAAAATATACTGGTGCCACTCCAGCTGATAAGGCATTAGCTATGTCTCTTAATGTCCCTGCGGTATATAGCTTGCAAGAGTATGGGGTCGAACCTTTCATTCATAGATTACAAGATCATGGGATTGCAACGATCGACAAATCGGCAGATCACTACGGACTATCTTTGATTTTAGGAGGAGGGGAAGTCACACTTTGGAATCTATGTGGAGCATATGCATCTATTGGCCGCACACTGATTGAATTCAACAATAGCAAAGGAAAATATACAATACAACAAACCAATACACCAATAGTAACTCATAATGGAAGTAGCCAGAAAACATACAGTAGAGAACCTATCAATTTGTCCGCTGGTTCGATTTACAAAACGTTCGAAGCAATGCTCAAAGTAATACGTCCAGGGTCTGATGGTGAATGGGAACAATTCAATTCATCTAAACCTATAGCATGGAAAACTGGGACTAGCTATGGGCATAGAGATGCATGGGCTATAGGAGTCTCTCCAAATTATACAGTAGGAGTCTGGGTGGGAAATGCAGATGGAGAAGGAAAGAATAGTTTGGTAGGGGTAAGTAAGGCCGGACCAATTCTTTTCGATATATTTAATAGATTAGATTCCGGTGGATCTTTTAAAGAACCTTTGGATGATTTAATTCCAATATTGACTTGTAGCAAGAGCGGATATTTAGTTTCATCTTATTGTGAGTCAGCAGATACCATATTCAGTGTTACACAAAGTCTAAAATCTAAAACTTGTCCATATCATAGACTTATACATACCGATCTATCAGGCAAACAAGTAACCAGTATATGTACCGCTCCTTCCGATATGCAGCACAAAAACTGGTTTGAACTACCCCCATCTATGGCCTATTATTATAGAAAAAACCACCCCGAATATGAGACAACACCCTCTTTTAGAAAAGATTGTGTTCAAAATGTAACTTCAGATGTTATGTCATTTCTCTACCCCACTGAGAAATCAAAAATATATCTTCCTACAGATATTGATGAAATCAAAGAGAAAGCTATTTTCAAGGCAGCTCACCAATATCCAAATGAAATGCTTTACTGGCATTTGGATAATGTCTACTTAGGATACACTAAAGAATTTCATAATATGGAAATTTCTACAACACTTGGTATGCATACGATAACCATTGTAGATGAAGACGGAAATCAAGTGAGGCAATTATTCGAAGTTGTAAACTAATCTATAAAAATTGTCAAATATGTCTTTTATTGCTATGTTCTTGCATCTTTTGTTGATCCATAGTGGGATATTCTAATATACCATCATACTTTTAAGCTTTCAAAAGCGTTCTACTTTCTCAAATCGACAAAATCATATGCGTTTTATATTCAGTCTTCTAGCATTCTTATCTTTTATTAATATATCTACTAGTCAGTTGGATCAAAAAATAGGAGAATGGAAATCTTTTCTCCCTTACAATGATGGCAGATGGGTAACTCAGAGCAAGGATAAAATCTACTATGCCACAGAGTTATCTTTATTTAGCATAAATAAGGAAGATGTAACAGATTATATGTTTTTATCCAAAATTGATGGACTAACTGACGTAGGGATAAAACGAATCAAATACAATGACTTTACAGAGCAATTAATCGTAGTATATGACAACAGTAACATTGATATCATCGGAAATGATGAGATAATAAATATCGCTGATGTAAAAAATAATCAAATCCTTACGGGCGATAGATCAATCAATGATATCCATATTCAAAATGAAAACCAAGTGTTCTTCGCTACTGCATTTGGTATAATTGAATTAAATTTAGAAAAATTAGAATTTACAAGTACCGTATTTACAAATATAGCTGTCAATGACATTACATCAAATGGCAACACATTATATGCAGCTACAGATGATGGTATATACTCAGTGGATATAGTGACTAATAATAACATAGCTGATTTTTCTAGTTGGACCATTCTTGATAATCAAGTTGGGTTGCCCATCGTGTATTCTTGTAGTCATGTTGAAGTATATAATAATCGTCTTTACGCAAATATTGAAAGCGACTTATTTTTTGAAGGTGATAATGGTCAATTTACTGAGTTACAATTGATAGGCTATGAAAATCACGATATAAAAATTCTTTCTCTAGGACAATCAAGATTGATTGTTGGAGTACAAACTGGAATAACTGCGAGAGCCATTTTTATAGATGAAAATAATAATCAAAAAGTACACAATAACAGTTGTGCAAATCTAATTCGATATGTAATAGAAGACGAACAAGGTAGGGTTTGGTATGCAGATGGGTTCACAAATATAAGATGGGCAGAAAGTGATTCAAGTCCATGTAATTTTACTAGGATCAATAGTCCTGCCGAAGAAGAAGTAACTGATATTGCAGTAGAAGATGGTATCCTTTATGCGGCATCTGGAGGGGTACAAGATAATTATACACCTTTAGCAAATCGGAATGGGTTTTATATTTTAAACGATGGAACTTGGACATCCTATCGAAAAGAAGCAATTCCTGCCACTGACACACTAGAATTTATAAACATTTTTCAGATAGAACCGCACCCAAGCGACGATAGAATCTATGTGGCTTCATATTATGAAGGGTTATTGGAGTTTGATCCGAATTCAGAAATAGCGAAAGTATATAAAGAAAATAATAGCCCGATAAGTGGAACTGTTGGAGACCCAAATAGAGAAAGAATCTCTGGATTAGCATTTGATAACAATGACGTGTTATGGATAAATAATTTTGGTGCTGTTACTCCTTTGATTGCATATACCCCAGAAGGTAATTTTCATGCATTTAATCCTTCAGGGGACAATCAATTGGCAAAAGTCGTCGTAGACCAAAATGGATACACATGGTCTGTTTTAATCAGTTCTGCCGGAGGAATCGTAGTCCACAATAGCAATGGAACTTTAGCAGATCCTAATGATGATCAATCCATTTTCATCAACACATCAAATAGTGAATTACAAACTGGAACCGTAAATACTGTTGCTGTAGATCTTGATGGAGAAGTATGGGTAGGTACAAATGAAGGTCCAGTCATATTTGATAGTAGTCCTGCTTTATTCGAAGGGGGGAATCTAGGAAGTAGACGTAAAGTTTTACAAGATAGCATTGCTGCTTTTCTATTAGAGACGGAAGATATCAGGGCTATAGCATTTGACGGAGGTAACAGAAAGTGGTTTGGTTCTAGGAATGGAATATTTGTGCAATCTCCTGATGGAGAGACTTTGGAAATGCAATTTAATGTTGATAATTCTCCTTTGTTTGATAACGTGATCAATACATTTGAATATGATGATGATACAGGAATCATGTATATATCTACTAATAAAGGAATGCAAAGTTATCGTACTGAAACCTTAGGATCTACTAAAAAACATGCTCGACAAGTGTTCGCATATCCAAATCCAGTAAGACCGGAATACAACGGACCTATTGCAATAAAAGGACTTGCGAGAGACGCAAATATTAAAATTACAGATCTTAATGGCAAGCTTGTCTTCGAAACCACAGCTCTTGGAGGACAAGCCATCTGGGATGGTAAAGATTACACTGGCAGAAAAGCTGTATCAGGTGTATACTTTGTGTTTAGCACAGGTACCGCATCATTTGACACTCCAGATAGCTTTGTAACTAAGATTATGATTGTGAACTAGTTCTTATAATTTGTCTTTCAAAAATTGCCCAGTAAATGATTCTTTCACTTTAACTATGCCTTCAGGAACGCCTTGATAAAGAAGGTTGCCTCCCATAATTCCACCTGTCGGACCAAGATCTATGAGCCAGTCTGCACATTTGATTACATCAACATTGTGCTCCACAACAAGAACAGTATGTCCTCTTTCTACAAGTGCATTCATAGCATCCATTAGTTTAAGAATATCATGAAAGTGCAGACCCGTAGTAGGCTCATCAAATATGAAGAATATTTTTTCTCGGCTATTTTCTTTTGCTAAAAACGAAGCTAATTTTACTCTTTGAGCTTCTCCACCGGATAATGTACTGCTTGGTTGACCTAATTTTACATAACCTAACCCTACATCATAGAGCGGTCTAATTCTAGTTATAATATCACTTTTATCATCGAAGAACTCCATCGCTTCATCTATACTCAATTCCAAGATATCGTAAATATTTTTTCCTTTGTATCTTACATCTAGAACTTCATCCTTGAATTTCATTCCATTACACTCATCACAAGTAAGTCTAACATCAGAAAGGAATTGCATTTCTACAGTTATCTCTCCTTCACCCTTGCATGTCTCACATCTTCCACCCTCTACATTAAATGAAAAGTGTTTTGGTTGAAATCCCTTTATTTTTGACAATTGTTGGTTGGAGTACAACTTCCTTATGCTATCATAAGCCTTAACATAGGTCACTGGGTTTGATCTACTACTTTTACCTAATGGATTTTGACTTACTAGTTCTACTTGGGTATATGCAGATAAATCACCTGTTATCTTCTTATGTTTTCCTGGTGAAAGCGGGATAGGGTCTCCTAAATGCTTTTTCAAGGCTGGGTATAGAATACTTTTAATCAATGTAGTCTTACCTGAACCAGACACACCACTTACCACCGTAAAAGTATTCAATGGAAACGTTACATCTATGTCTTTCAAATTGTGCATTCCAGCACCTTCAATTACAATTTTATTGACTCCTTTTCTCCTTTGTTTAGGTACTTCTATTTTCTTTCTACCAACTAAATAATCTGCCGTAAGACTTTTTACTTTTCCAGTAATAAAATTTTCGTAACTACCTGAATAAATCAATTCCCCACCGTATATACCAGCCATCGGCCCTATATCTACGATAGAATCAGCATTTTTGATTACCTCTTCTTCATGTTCCACTACAACAACTGTGTTCCCAAGGGCCTTTAGTTTCTTAAGTACCTCTACAAGTTTTTCGGTATCTTTTGGATGTAACCCTACACTTGGTTCGTCAAGAATATAAAGCGAGTTGGTAAGATTACTACCCAAGGTTCTTGTTAGGTTTATTCTTTGTGTTTCACCGCCACTCAATGTGGATGCTTGTCTGTCAAGAGATAAGTAAGATAACCCTACATCATTCATAACTTGAAGTCTGTTATTTACTTCAAGCAAAATTCTATCTGCAATTTGTTGATCATGATCTGAAAGATTGACAGAATGAAAAAATGACTTCAACTGATCAAGTGGAAGATCGATTAGCTCTGATATATCTTTACCATCAATCTTTACATAAGTTGCCTCTTTCCTTAATCTTCCTCCTTCACATTCTGGACAATCCGTTTTCCCTCTGAACCTAGCAAGAATAATTCTATTCTGTATCTTATAGGTCTTCTCTTTCAAATCTTCGAAAAAACTGTTAATCCCGTCGAACCATTTATTTCCATTCCAGAGAATCCTCTTTTCCGCTTTAGTTAAGTCTTTAATCGGTCTGTGAACTGGAAAATCAAAATTGTGAGCCGCATTAACCAACCTATCCTTCCAAAGACTACTTTTTTCACCTCTCCAAGGGGCGATAGCATCATCATATACTGACTTATTATCATCTGGTATGACTTTCTCAGGATCTATACCAAGAACTCTCCCATAACCCTCACATTTAGGACAAGCACCATATGGATTATTATAATTGAATAGTTGATGGTTGGGTTCTAAGAACAACATACCATCCATCTCAAATCGATTATTGAACATTTCGGTTTCCCCACCCAGTATTTCTACTTCACATTCTCCTTCACTATCTTGAAATGCAGTCAATACTGAATCTGAAATTCTTTTTCTATTTTCTTCATCATCGTTAACAACAAACCGATCTATCAGAATTCTGTAACGATCCATAACATCCGCAGTATGTTTAGAAAGGTCCTTATTTTTAGAATCGAGAAAATCTTCGATATATTCAAGTTCACCATCTACTTTTATTCTTGTAAAACCTTTTTGTATAAGGAGTGACAAATCTTGCTCAAGTGATCTTTCATATTTTTTTTGAAGAGGAATACTCAGCACTATCTTCGTTCCAGTTTTATGTTTGAATATGAACTTTGTGACATCGGAAACCTCATGTTTTTTTACCAACTCCCCAGTTATTGGCGAATATGTCTTACCAATCCTGGCATACAACAACCTTAAATAATCATATATCTCTGTCAACGAACCAACAGTAGATCTTGCATTGCTAGATGATACTTTTTGCTCTATTGCAATAGCAGGGCAGATTCCTTTTATATATTCAACCTCCGGTTTTTTCATTCTGCTGAGAAACTGTCTAGCATAAGATGATAGAGATTCAACATACCTTCTTTGCCCTTCAGCATAAAGTGTATCCATTATTAAAGATGACTTACCTGAACCCGATAATCCAGTTACAACAACTAGTTGATTTTTAGGAATTTTAAGTTCTATATTCTTAAGATTATTAGAGTTTGCGCCTTTTATGTGTATGTACTTTCTCAGTTCATCTATTTCCTTCTTTCTCGCTTTCTTTTCTGCCGTTGTTAGTACTGCCATTCAGATTGTGCTGTATAATTTAGTTCTGCAAATGTAAGGATTCATCGACTACTATCTAAGTAATACCTTATACCCAATTGAAATAATAGATATTAAGAAATGTTTACTTATTTGGATGATATTAATAGTAAACCTAACTAGAGTGATTTGCTATATTTATAAATTAGTAATTGTTTCACAAAGTAATTTAGATCGTTCTAGGAAATAATCAATAATTTGCATGCAAATCAAAATACTATGCATATCCAACTAAAGTCCATTTATGGATCTCTTAATTATAAAGGCACTAACGAAAGAGGACAATCATTTCAATTCAGTGGTAAAAAAGAATCTGTTTCTCCTATGGAATCAGTGTTGATGGCAGCCGCAGCATGTAGTTCTATCGATGTGGAAATATTCCTTGAAAAAATGAGACAGCCTTTTGATAGAATAGAAGTAGATGTGAAAGGTGAAAGAGTAGATGCTGTTCCAGCTATATTTTCTGACATTCATATTCATTATAAAATATATGGTAATATAAAACCAGAAAAAGCTAAAAAAGCTGTTGAAATGTCCATGGATAAATATTGTTCTGTTTCCATCATGTTATCTGCAGGAGTAAACATGACGCACTCCCATGAAATAATAAACGACTAAAAATGGATGGTTTAGATTATAAAACAGCAATTGATCACTTATCAAAAGATAATAAATTCAAACCATATATTGACAAAATAGAACTTCCCCATAGAAGTCCATCGAGTGATATATATTCTGGCCTTATCAGTTCTATTGTTTCACAACAATTAAGTGTGAAAGTCGCTTCTACCATTCATGGTCGATTTATTGGCCTATTCCAAACTGAATATCCACATGCAAAAGAATTGCTAAATCTTACAGATATCGAAATGAGAAGTGTAGGTCTCTCAGGACAGAAAACAAAATATGTTAGAAACGTTGCACTATTCTTTCAAGAGAATAATTTATTTGTTAAAGACTGGGATATACTATCAAACAATGAAATCATATCACTTCTCACAGAAATTAAAGGCGTTGGTAAATGGACAGTCCAAATGATTCTAATGTTTGTCCTTAAAAGACCTGATGTATTTCCTGTATTAGATCTTGGAATACAACATGGTATGATAGAAATCTACAATCTAAAACAAGAGAAGAAAGAACTTCATTTAAAAATGGAAAGTTTATCCAAAAAATGGCAACCACATAGAACAGTAGCTTGCTTGTATCTATGGGCTGTCAAAGATGTTTTATGAAAATGGAAAAATCAATTTAATTCACTTTTCTTCCAGATACCGTAGTTTTCTTGTATTTAGTCTTTCTTGCCTTATCTAGGTCTACCAACAGATTGGAATATGCACTTTCACTTGTTGTGTTCCAGGTTTGACCCGCATAAGTAACTTTACCCCTTTTCTGTTTCCATTCTTTAGCTAAAAGTACAAATCGACCGCCCGCTTTTTGATTAGGGCCAAACATAAGATACCTATCATCCTCTGCTTCGAAACTAATAGCAACTCTATCTTTTTTCGGTGAAAAAATAAATACACCAGGAGTTCCTTTCTTAAAAATCACTTCCTCAATCTTTCTACCGTCTACTATTTTGATTGTTCCGTTTTCAACTGAAGCGCTTTTACCCCCAAAGTCTCGATAAAGAACTATATCACTTGCCAAATAAAACTGAACCTGAGATAACGCATCCGACGAAGAATCAAACTCTTCATAGACATTATCGGTAAATGGGTACAGAGTAGGGCTACACGAAGTTATAGCTATAGCACTAATTATTACGAAAGAAAGAATTTTGAGATATTGCATAATTATATTTTATTTATGATGTCTATATAGGACGAAATATATCCCTAGATGTAAAACCATTTCATCTCCTTTCTACAATATTTAACAGTCTACTTAAGTAAGAGTTAATAGAATTATTCTTTCAGAATTTATATAAAAAAAACCTACACAAAATCAATTGTGTAGGTTTTATATTATTGCTCTTTAAGACATATTAATATTCCCAAAGATCGTGTTCGAAGTTAAAGAGCTCAGCTTTAATCTGCTCAGACTCTAAAAGTGCATTGATACCACTTCTTTCATCAGTTGGAGCATAATTATCTTGCACCCTTTTGTCTAATACATTCGTTATCTTATAAATGTAACTAGAAAAGAATCTTGATTCAAACAAATCAGCCCATGTCATTGGAGCTATGTCATTTTCATCATTGATTACTCTATGCTTTGATAACAATTCTCTTGCTGTTGAGTAATATGTCCAAAATAAAACTTCAGGATATTTAACAACACCAGTTTCAGCATCTATTCTATCAATTACAGGAGCTATCCCAATAATTCTTACTTTAAGCATCGAAGCTTCTTCATCAAAAAACCAAATCTCTTTGATTCTATATCGATTTATATCTTCATAGAACAGTTCACTTTTAGTAATACTGATAGACTCTTCATATGTATCATAATCAATTACAGTACTTGTATCAGTCTTGAAAAACGCAGATTCCACCTCCGATGCATTCATAGGCAACTTAAAATCAGGTTTACCAGCGTCATCCTTAAATATTGTAATGTCTCCATTCATTGAAAGATCTCTTAAAATCTCAAAAAATGGTTTTACAGGAGTTCTAAAAGCTAGATTCATTTTTTCTCTAGTTTCTATAACTCTGTATATAGTTTTTTGCCATGCAATATCAGCTTCTCTGATCGGCTCATATTGAAGGACTCGATTTTCTGTAATCAACCGCTTTGCAACAATATCATCCACATAGATATCTTCACCAGGTTCACTAGATTCAAGAAGATCCTCTGCGCCAATCTTCGTTTGAGCATTCATTCCTAACGTTCCTAAAAGAAGTGAAAAGAAAAATGCAGATTTTAAGAATTTATTCATATTGAATGTGTTTATGGAAATTTGATCTATTTTAATTCTATCTAACATTAAAGTTCATACCTCCAAGGTTTCTTGGTGCTATATCCCCAGGGCATTTACATTTAATATCCTCAAAGAAATATCTATCCCCCGGCTTTGCTTTATTTATTAATCTCTTAGCATCAGCAGAGAATTTACCCCCTCTGTTAGCTGCGATCTCAGCATCCGCTCTAGGAGCAACTCTAACCATTCTAAATCCAACAATATTACATCTAGCTTCAAAGTCAAAGTTCTCTAAAACTGGTAATACACCAGGTTGAGCTTTAAGTTCACCAGAAGGTATTACACCACCTCTATTCTTAGATAATTTCGGCACTGGATCAGGAATTCTTTTAACTCTAAATCCTTTACTTGCATTCATACCAGGAGCACTAACATTAATTTTAGCTTCTTGACCAGAAGCTGTTGGCTTTGTAACATTAACTGTGTAAGTTCCATCACCATTTTTACTGATAGTTCCTCCACCTCCATCCATGCTTACGTTTACCTTTTCAGATGACACCCCTGCAGCTGAAACTTCAACTGGGTTTGGTACTCCGATATAGAATACATTCATCTTAGAAGCAGATATAGCAACAGATCTCTCTCCCACTTCATATTCGAATTCTTCTCTAAAAGTTTGTTTTTCACCCGTTGACGGGTTAGTCACAGTAATTGCAGCGTTGTATTTTTTAATACCTACTGAACTAGCTGACTGCGAAAACTTTGCGACTCCTTCATCATCAGCTCTAAGAGATTGACCATTTACAGAAATAGAAATTCCTGTTTCAGACTGCTTTCCTGCCGCTGCAGATAAAAATACATCCTGTCTCTTATACACATCTCCGAG
>CAJXUU010000089.1 GCA_913061325.1 uncultured Saprospirales bacterium
CTATCCTCTTCGTCGGCAGCGTCAGATGTGTATAAGAGACAGGCCTTACAGGATTGGAAACATTGAGCCGAATCAGAAGTACAAATCAGAACATACCTGTTGTAATGATTACTAAGAACGAAGCGGAAAACCTTATGGAGGAAGCTATTGGTTCTCAAATAGATGATTACCTTATTAAACCAGTAAATCCAAATCAAATACTTCTAACACTCAAAAAAATAATTGATAATAAAAGATTAGTATCTCAGAAAACTGCAACTGATTACCAACAAGAATTCCGAAAAATAGGAATGGAAATTAATAATGGCCTGAGCCATGAAGAATGGTCAGAACTATACAAAAATATCATTTCATGGGAATTAAGATTGGATGAATCCAATAACCCTGAAATGAAAGAGATTCTAGATATGCAAAAAAGAGAGGCTAATAAAGAGTTCTCTCGATTTATAGTGAAAAATTATGCAGATTGGATACAGAAGGAAGACGGGCCTCTAGGTTCTCATAATCTAATGAAGTCCAAGGTGTTTCCTAAAATATCTAAAGACAAACCTACTTTTTTCCTTTTGCTGGATAATTTAAGATATGATCAGTGGAAAATTATTGAACCAATCATAACAGAAGTGTTCAGAGTAGAGTCGGAAGAAACATTTTATAGTATACTTCCAACCTCTACACAGTATAGTCGTAATGCAATCTTTTCGGGGATGATGCCAAGAGATATTCAAAAGAGATTTCCTGAATATTGGCTCAATGATAATCAAGAGGGTGGCAAAAATATGAAAGAGAAGGAACTCTTAGAAGACCAAGTTAAAAGGTTAATAAAAGCTGAGACGAAAGTAGACTACTTTAAAGTAACAAGTGTTAACAAAGCTAAGCAGCTGAATGATAACATATTGAACTATATGACCAATGACTTAACAGCGATCGTGTACAACTTTATAGATATGCTCTCTCATTCTCGTACTGAGATGGAAGTGCTCAAAGAGCTAGCAAGTGATGAGACTGCCTATAGATCACTTACCAAATCATGGTTTGAGAACAGCGCACTTTGGTCTGCATTAAAAAAGATAGCGAAAAAAGATATCCAATTAATAATCACTACAGATCATGGTACCATTAGAGTTCAGACACCATCTAAAGTAATAGGAGATAGAGAGACTACTGCCAACCTAAGATATAAAGTAGGTAGAAATCTTCAATACAACAAAAAGGATGTGTTGGAAATAACTGATCCACATAAAGTAGGTCTTCCTATGCCAAACATGAGTAGTAAATTCATATTCGCCAAAGAAGATACTTTTTTCCTATATCCAAATAGTTATAATTATTACTTAAATTTCTATAAAGACACTTTCCAGCACGGAGGTATATCTTTAGAAGAAGTGATATGTCCTTACATTGTATTATCTCCTAAAAACTAAAGGCTTCTAGACAAAAGAAAATCTCCAAATTCTTTGAATTGCGTTTTCTGTTGACCCGTCATTTTGATTGCTTCAAGATGTGAGAATGCAAGGTTTTTATATTCATTCTTAACTTCATCTGAATGAATGAGAACATGAGCACTCTTCATTATTTCTCTAACTCTCTTAACTTTATTTGTTGGATCAATTGGTCTAGTACCGTATAGATTAATTAATTCGCTCTGTTCGTTTTCACCTACAAGCTCCAAGGTTTTTAAATAGAGATATGTCTTCTTATTTTGGATGATATCTCCTCCTGGTTGTTTGCCTACTTTAGGTTCTCCAAAAGTATCAAGCATATCATCTTGCATTTGAAAAGCTATACCTACATTCTTACCATAATGATATAAGTGATTAGCTGATTGGTCGTCCAAGCCTCCAATGATACCTCCCATTTGAAGTGCCGCTCCGATAAGGACTGATGTTTTATTTGTTATCATTTCAAAGTATTCAACTATAGACACATCTTCTCTTGATTCAAAATCCATGTCCATTTGTTGACCTTCACATACCTCGACTGCCATTTTATTGAAGATTTTCAATAGCTTAATAGCTATATCAGATGGATAATCTTCCAGACATTTATAAGCTGATATCATCATCACATCACCAGACAGGATTGCTGTATTGGTATCGTATTTTTCATGAACAGTAGCATGTCCTCTTCTCAACGGTGCTTCGTCCATAATATCATCATGCAACAATGTGAAGTTATGAAAAACCTCCACTGACATTGCTGCTGCAAGGGCTTCTTTTGCTTTTTGTCCAGCAATGTCTGCTGCCAATAAGAGCAAAAGAGGTCTTATTCGCTTGCCTCCAAGTCCAAGAATATAGTCTACTGGAATATATAGATTGTGTGGTGCTTTATCATACTTATTAGCTGACAAATAGTCCAGAAACAAGTCTTTGTAGGTATCTAAAAATTGCATCCTCAAATATTTTGGGTGAAGTTACAATCTTAGATATAGAAATATGATAGGATTTTCTAAAAGGTGATAATTACCTTTCTTTTAATTAACGATGTTACCTATTTTTATACCAATAAAATCGTATGATATATCAGGGTTAGTTGTAATGTTAATCCTTTATGGTTCCGCATCGAAACCATAAAGATCAGGCAATGGATCGTTTGGATTTGAAAACTCAAAACTCTTGTCAACAAATTTCCATGAGGTATTTGTTGGGAACTCCGAAATTATACCAAGTACTAATTTCCTATGCATCGTAAGATCTGAAGCCTTAACATAGGTGTCATTTGTTACATCAGCCGCTATATATTGGTAAGGAGTAGTAAATGGCTGTAATCCAAGTATATGTCTCATTATTTTCACGGGATCAAGTGTGCTCACATCTTCTAAATAATCACCTGGCTTTTCGACAGTTAAATAACACCCAGGTATATAAGCATTAAGTGTCTTAAAAGAATAATAACCCTCCAAATCCGTCAATTTTGATTGTGGAAACTCTACATGATTGCAATGAAGTATTACTTTAGCATCCTGAATAGGTTCATCGTCCTCTGTAAGAACGCGACCATTAACATTAATATATGGGTCACACTCCGCATTCTCACCTAGATGAACTCCAACGAAAACAGGACAAAAATCAGTATTCCCGCTCTCATCCGAGACGTATACTTTAATTTCAACAGGAGAGTTAAAAAAATCATCGCAAGTCACTAGTCTGGTAGGCTCAAAACTATTTTCACTAAAAGAAAAAACTATCGCATCACTATCCGTACAATTATCATATGCGCCAATAATAAAATCTTGAGCATATATCATCACTTCATTATATTTTATCAAAACTGAAGAGACGCTAACACAAAATACAGACGGAGCTTTTTTATCTTCCAAATAAAAAGTTTGTTGGCATTCTGTGGACACGCCACATGCATCCGTAACCATCCAAATATCGCTATGTTATGAATAAGCACCTTCTATATCTGTGATAGTAAGTGATTGTGATTGACCTGACACGGTAGGCGCAATATAAATATCAGGTATTCCAATACCATTTGTATCATCAAATATATCATCGTTAGAAGGAAGGTCAGATTTATACTCTAAATCATAGTCTCCATCAGAGTTTACATCTACTAAGATTGTCCAATTGAGCATGTCAATATTACAAATTTCGTTGGAGGTATACATTCCAATATTTTGTAATAAAACGTTTGCCTCGCATACAATGCCATCACTGTCAGAATCGCTATTGTCATTGGTTTCAAAAAAAAGATCTTCACAACTATCTAGCGCAAGTACTGATTGGGAGTGAAAAATAGAAATAAAGAAGAAGGAGAAAAATAAGCTTATCATTAGGTTTTCCATAGCAATCTTAAGTTTTGAATAATGAAAATGGATTGCACGTAATATGATCTACGGATTGTAATTGATGTAAATCATTGTGAGGAACATATTAAATATACAAATAAAACTATATCCAATATCTTAATGTCAATATTTCTCACTCCATTAACAAATCAAAAAGCCATTGATTGTAACCCCAAAATCCTGTCTTTCTAGTATGCAAAATCAGGAGTTGATAAATATTTCGAATCTTGACATCTTTTAAAATTAAACTTAAATTCGAAAAAGAATATCATTTATACATTTGTATTCTATTGTAATATTTCTTTACAATAGAATTATAACCAGTTCAACTCTTTATCTCTGGCTCGATTCTATCTGCACTGCCTCCCACTGACTCCATTGCTTCAACAGTCTTATCCCAAAATGTTTGAAAGATAGGCTTTACTGCAGTAAAAACTGCCTTACCTGCCTCTGGAAGTGGCTCAAGAAACGGATAAGTTATGGATCCTTGTTTTGTTTCAGGCTTCATTACATTATAATTCCCCAGTGTCCAAATCATCATACTTAAGAGAAATGCAAAAAACAAACCTTGAAGTGCACCACCAGCAACCTTATTAATGATATTGATATTGGCCGCTTCGAGTATATTCTCAATCCTTCTCCCAATGAATCTTACAGCTGCCATAACAACGATAAATGTCACAACCAATCCAATTAAATATGTAAATTTAGGAGAGATATTGAAAGCACTCTCAAGTAAATTAATGGTTATCGGAGATAACTTCATTGCAGCTAATATCCCTATCACCAAGCTCATTGTATCAAACACAGTTTTTACAAGTCCTCGACTGTATCCTGCATAAAATCCGAATGCCACTACAAGTACTACTACTATATCTAATCCCATGGAATAAAATGATTTAATTTTGAATTAATTCTACTTAAATAATGCTAAAAGTAATATTTACAGACCCATAATGTACTTTATTTAGACAAAAAAGACAGTTTTCCACATGAATGTCCATATATTAACATGTGTGACAAAATAATATCTGCATGATTCGGTTATTTTTCATATTTTTGTATCATTACAATAACAAAATCCCAAATTTGAAGCAACTAGCGTTCATAATATTTTTATTTATTTGTAATTTCTCGAGCATCGCTCAGGTTAATTCTCCATTAGTCTCACTAATTGGAGATGATGAAGTTGGATATGAACAAACAATTTCAGAATGTCCATCATTATTGTTAGAAGTAGCAGGTAATAGTATGGATAAGGCATATAAGATATGGACGGATATGTTAGCTGATTTAGAGAAGAGTTCTGCCGAAGTTGGTGTGGATCTCAAAGGAACCAAAGTATGGATCAATCTATTTTGGGAATCTGATGGTTCCATCAAAAAAGTAGTTTACTACCCTAAGCCGAATTCAAAAAACATGGATTTTTCTCAAGTAACAAATGTTCTTGAAAAATTTGCTGCAAACTATAATTTACCAATAAATCATTCTGGGTGTTTTTCGCATTATGGAAGTGCATCTTTCCCAGTTCACACCAAATTGGTAACCACCAATGAAAAATAGTTGGTTTTTAGGTATTTTCATTTTTACATTTCTTCTTTTTATATCGTGCGATCAAGGGTCTGATCAATTTTCTATTGTTGAAACTAGCTCCGAATATAATTACTATGCAATAGAAGTATTTGACAACAAATTGTATGTAGCAGGCGGTGATGTTTGGAAGCAATGTGATCTATCAACTTCTACCAATGGCATTGATTGGCAAACAGAATACTTCACTAATCGAGCGATATTCGACTTACATGCTACTGATAATGAATTATTTGCAGTTGGCACAAGTGGATTTATTTTTTCTGGAACTTCTGATCTATTAAAAAAAGAAGTTGCAACCAACAGTCTGTTCAAAGGAATCACAAAAATTGATGGTAGATTGATTGCGGTAGCTGGAAAAGATTTCAACAAAGGATGGGTCTACCCTATCGATGATAACTATCAAATACTTAATGAATACAAATACGATCATGAATTGACGGATGTAAAATGTGACATTGGAGATGATTGTATAGCTGCAGGTTACGGGATTATTATTTATTCCCACGATAAAGGGCTCACATGGGTACGCTCTACTCAAAACGGAGACTTTTACAATTCAATAGGATATAATTCTGAGGGCATTCCTTTTGTAGTCGGATACAATGGATCTATATTATATTCGGAGAATAAAGGAATAAAATGGTCAGCAATCAAAAGTGCACATTCTCCACTTGCAAATAATAAACCTTTTAGAAAAATCAAATTCTACAATGAAGCTGGCTATATAGTAGGAGATAATGGCACTATTTGGAAGTCTATGGATGATGGACAATCATGGTCAGATATATCATTAAATACAGAGTTAGATTTATTTGATTTTGTGATATTTGAAGATAAGTTATTTATTGCATCTGAAGCTGGGCACATTTTAACTACAGAAAAATAATTTTTCATCCTTTACTTTGCAGCTTCCGCTTTCATTTTATTTGCCAATTCCTTCCCTAGATATTTATCAATAAGATTATGTGCTAAATATATCAATGGCGTCAAGAGTACAGCCACTACAAATTTATACATCAAATTTACTGTTCCAATGGCCAAGACAAGAGAAAGATCCCAATCAGACCAGATATAGAATGCTATGATCAGAACCACATAACTATCAATGAATTGTGAAACTAAGGTACTACCAGTTGCTCTTAGCCAGACTTTACCTTCTCCTGTCATCTTTTTTATTCTATGAAAAATAGCAACATCTATTATCTGTCCTATTAAAAAAGCTACCATTGAGCCGATGATTATACCCAACCCTTGCCCCATGACACTATTGAACGCAAGGTTCATATCTTCTACATGCATTTCAGGGTCCGCTGACATCTTGCCACTTTCATATTGCCACCATTCATTGGGAGATAAATCTATCGCAAAATAAATCATTGCAAATGCATAAAACACCAGTCCGACCGCTAAATAAGACAATAATCTAACACTGCGAATTCCAAAATATTCATTGATGACATCTGTCATAATAAATACTACAGGCCATAAAACCACACCAGCTGTGAGATTAAAACCAAGACCATCTACACCAAGTATGGAAAGAGAAAACGGCTCATAACCTAATGTTTGCTCAAAAGAAAAGATCTTAACTCCCACAAATTCAGCAACGAGTGTATTGGCAATGAAAAATCCAGCAAGCAATAAAAAGAGCTTAAATGGCTTGTTATTATGAAGGGACTTGATGACTTGCATTATTAATATTTAGTTGCTCTAAATTACTAAATAATACAATTCTTATTTAAGGATATTCTAATACTTCTAGAATCATCGATAGAATGCATAGCCACAATATTTCAAACAGAATATGTCTTTCCTTCTACGCCTAGTATTAATCCTGGATATAATGGTAAACCTTCATCAAGAAATACCTTAGTATCGGCATACCTAGAAGAATAATGTCCAATGATCATTTTCTCTACTTTCGCGGATTTTGCTATATCTATGGCCTGACCAAGAGTAGTGTGCATTCTTTCTTTTGCGATGATTTCTAGCCCATTTAGATATGTGGTTTCGTGATATAAAAGTGAACTTTTCTTGATATGTGGGATTAGTTCTGGATCATAGACAGTATCGCTGCAATAACTATAAGACCGAGGTTTTGATGGAGTGAATGTAAGTTCATCACAAGTTATATTGACTCCTTCTCTAGTTATATTTAGACCTTTTTTTGCACGCTTTATTTCATCTATTGATAAGTTATATTCTTTGATCTTAGCAGGATTGATATTATGTTCTGTGATTACTTCCGCGAATCTAAATCCCATCGTTGGCATTCGATGCTTCATAGGAAAAGTAGATACTTTCAGATTGGAAGTAATAAGTATTTCATTGATTTCTTCTGTATCGTACTCTTTGATTATCAGATCAAAAGGAATGAAAGCACCAGTTATATCGATAATAACGTCTATAAATTTCTTGATACCTAGAGGACCGTGAAGGTAGAGCGCCTCATTTCTTCCTCCTAGCGCAAAACTAGTCAGCAACCCAGGCAAACCAAAACAATGATCGCCATGCATATGACTTATAAAAATATGGTCTAATTTATTTCTCTTGATTTTGAATTTAGCAATTTGGATTTGAGCTGCTTCACCACAATCAATCATGTACAACCTATCATCAAAATTGACAACTTGACATGACGGATGCCTCCCGTGGACAGGAAATGCAGAATTAACTCCTAATATGGTAATTTCAAATCTTTTGGACATCGAGGATGATTATTCCTCTTCTTCTCCTATCTGTCTTTCAAGCTCGCGCATCATGGCGAAGTCGATAGACTCTTGTATCGTAGGTATAATAGACAGTATAGATTCTAACCTTGAAATCTCGATCAACTTCTGCACTGGCGCATGCTTAGCTCCAGTAAGAATAAATGTTCCATACCCTTTCCATAATCTATTGGCTGTTAGTATGGCACTCAATCCTGATGAGTCAACATATTTTACACTACTCAAATCAAAGATCAAATTTCTCACTCCTTCATTACGAAGAAATACAAATTCTGATTTCAGATTGGGCGCAAGGATACTATTCAGGTTCTCTTCTTCTAAACTGAATACTGAATAACTCTCTTTTTTATCTAAACTAAACTTCATATCGGATTTTTTATCAACTTGTACTTAACTACATCTTTCATCTATTAATTGTACTGTAGCAACTGCAAATTTATCATTTTTCACGATAAGTATGCAAATAGTATAATTCTAAGATTTTAAAAGTAATAAAACATTACATTATATGTACTTAAACTACTATTCCATTGAGGAGACCTATCTAGTATGTCACAATTAATTTTTAGTTAATACTGAAACATATAATAGACAAATACTGTCATATAGATATCAATAAGTTGTGACATTAAGACGTTTTTTTTACTATCAATACTGACAAATCAGCAGAAAACAATAATTGGCACTATATTGATGGTATAATAATACGAAGTTTTAAATTGATTTTTTGACCACTTGAATGTGACAGATAACTAAAAAATAAAGTCAAAAAAGCAGAAAATAGACTTTACGACCCATAAGTCGGGATATAATTGACAGATTATCATTATATTTATAATTGATTAATATATAATCTACATAGATGAACAGAAAATTTTCACCCAAAGTAAAGAAGATTATCCAACTATCAAGGGAAGAAGCGATCAGGCTCAACCATGATTATATTGGTACAGAGCATCTTCTTTTGGGAATGATACAAGATAAAGATTCATTGGCGATCAAGGTATTGGAGTCATTGGACATGGATATGGAAGAATTACGTTTTAAAGTAGAAGAATCAGCAACTCAAAAGAAAACTGATGAAACTTCCTACAACGTAGGAAATATTCCTTTGAATAAACAAGCGGAAAAAGTACTAAAAGTAACTTTCTTAGAAGCTAAAGTTTATAAAAATGAGGAGATCAAACCAGAACACTTGATGCTTTCCATCCTGAAACATAAGGAAAATCTAGCTTCGAAAGTGATGAATGGCTTTGACATAGATTATGAAGCTTACAAGACTGAACTCGAATACGTAAAGCAAGAAATGGATCAAGGATTTGGTGATTTCTATGCAAGCGGATCACCTGAAGAGGAACTCCCAACGGACAGTTCTGATCAAGATCAAGGTGGACCAATGGGTGGTGACTATGGTGCTCAAGGTGGTAGAAAAGGACAAAATAAATCAAGGACTCCTGTTCTAGACAATTTTGGGAGAGATGTAACAAGATTGGCTGAAGAAGGCAAATTAGATCCAATCATAGGTAGAGAAAAGGAGATAGAAAGAGTCTCTCAAATTCTATCAAGAAGAAAGAAAAACAACCCAATTCTTATCGGAGAGCCAGGTGTTGGTAAAACTGCAATCGTAGAAGGACTGGCACTCAGAATCAATCAGAAGAAAGTATCAAGAACACTGTTCGGCAAACGAATCGTAATGTTAGATCTTGCTGCATTGGTAGCGGGCACAAAATATAGAGGTCAATTCGAAGAGAGAATGAAAGCCATCATGAATGAACTTGAAAAAGCTAGTGATGTAATACTCTTTATCGACGAAATTCATACAATCGTTGGGGCAGGTGGAGCTACAGGATCTCTTGATGCATCGAATATATTCAAGCCAGCATTGGCAAGAGGAGAATTGCAATGTATCGGAGCATCTACCTTAGATGAATATCGACAACACATTGAAAAAGATGGTGCATTGGACAGAAGATTCCAAAAAGTATTAGTTGAGCCGCCTTCTCCAGAAGAAGCTATACACATCTTGCATAATATTAAGAACAAATACGAGGACTTTCATCATGTAACTTATTCTGATGCGGCGATCGAAGCATGTGTAAAAATGAGCAACAGATATATCTCTGATAGATTCTTACCAGATAAGGCAATCGATGTTTTAGATGAAGTAGGGGCTAGGACTCACCTCAAAAACATACATGTCCCTGAATACATTGAGAAACTCGAAGAAGAGCTCGAAAAAGTAAAAGAGGATAAAAATAATGCTGTAAAAAATCAGCAATATGAAGAGGCTGCTGATCTAAGAGATAATGAGTCAAAACTACTCAGAAGACTTGATCAGGCAAAAGAAGAATGGGAAGAAGAAAGTAAAGCGAAAAGATACCCAGTTGGAGAAGTAGAAATAGCAGAAGTTGTATCTATGATGACTGGAATCCCAGTAAATAGAGTAGCTGAAAGTGAAAGCAATAAGCTAGTCAACATGGCACAAGATCTCGAGAAAATGGTGATCGGCCAAAATAATGCTATTGTAAAGGTAAGTAAGGCTATTCAGAGAAACCGAGTGGGTCTTAAAGATCCAAGTAAACCAATTGGATCGTTTATATTCTTAGGACCTACTGGTGTAGGTAAGACAGAATTAGCAAAAGCATTGGCTAGATATATGTTCGACTCAGAAGACTCTCTAATTAGAGTTGACATGAGTGAATACATGGAAAAATTCTCTATCAGTAGGTTGATAGGCGCGCCTCCAGGATATGTTGGATACGAAGAAGGTGGACAGTTGACTGAAAAAGTTAGACGTAAGCCATATAGCGTTATCCTTTTAGATGAAATTGAAAAAGCGCATCCAGATGTGTACAATATCCTTCTGCAAGTATTGGATGATGGACAGTTGACTGATGGGCTTGGTCGTAAGATTGATTTCAAAAATACATTGATCATTATGACATCAAATATTGGTGTACGCCAATTAAAGGATTTTGGTCAAGGAGTAGGGTTCGCTACAAAAGCAAGACAAGACTCTTCTGAAGAAAACAGTAAGGCTGTAATCCAAGGAGCACTAAAGAAGACTTTCTCTCCAGAGTTTTTGAATAGGATCGATGATGTAATCATATTCAATAGTTTAGATCAAGAAGATATCTCTAAGATCATAGATATATCATTGACTCAATTGTATGCACGAATCAAGGAGTTAGAATTCTCTTTAGAATTGAATGATGAGGCTAAGAAATTTGTAGCTGAAAAAGGATTTGATCCACAATTTGGTGCTAGACCACTTCATAGGGCGATCCAGAAATACATAGAAGATCCTCTTGCAGAATATATACTTAACAATAATCCAAAAGATGGAACAAAACTCATCGCTGAGATGAATGAGGAAAAAGATGGATTAAGTATTTCGGCTGAGAATGCAGTAAGCAAAGAAGAGAAGACAACTGAAGAATAATCATATTGTGATTGATATTATTTCATGCTATTTTAATTAAATCGGCAAAGAATGATCTCAAAATTGCATTATTCATACATAATAGATTGAACTTCAAATCAAAAAAGTACATTTGTTATAGTAGCAAGTGTACTTTTTTGTACATTCGACAAATAAAACAAAATTAAAGTCTAGAAATAGTACTTTAAATAACAACATTAAAAACAAAACATAAAAGCATTTGGCTAGACAGAGAAAGAAATTTGTTAAAAAAGAAGAGAAATTTTCTTTTAAAATTAACAGAGACATTAGAGTTCCAAGAATTAGATTAGTAGGTGATAATCTTGAATCCATAAGTGAAATTGTAGGAGAAACAATTGCTCCTGATATTTACCAGACTAGTAAAGTCCTGAAGTGGGCCCAAGAAGTTGAACTTGATCTTGTAGAAATAAGTCCAAAAGCTGATCCTCCAGTTTGTAGAATTATAGATGTAAAGAAATTCATCTATGACCGAAAGAAAAAGGAGAAGGAACTCAAAGCCAAAACAGCTAAGACAGTTATCAAGGAAATTCGTTTCGGTCCAAATACAGATGATCACGATTTTGACTTCAAACTAAGACATGCAAAGAAGTTCTTAGATGAAGGTGCTAAAGTAAAGTCTTATGTACACTTCAGAGGTCGAACGATCGTATTTAAGGATAGAGGTGAGTTATTGCTCCTTAAGTTTTTGAAAGAACTAGAAGAGCACGGTGCTGCAGAAGCGCTTCCTAAAATGGAAGGTAGAAGGATGATTGTTATGATCTCTCCTAAATTGAAGAAAAAGAAGTAAACTTATAAGTTACTTTTGGAAATAATAAAGCCCTAAGAATTTTGAATTCTTGGGGCTTTTCAATGTTCGTATCCAAGTATATAGTATTCTAAAGAATTGCTGTCTTAACGAATCACCGCCACTGGCATCTCACGATTATAACTCCCTGTCAGAATTGGACTCTGTGCATTTTGTGTATAAGCTCTGACCCCTTTGTACATGTATTGGTAGAGTTCAGATATAGTAATTACTTTATTGTGATTCTTATCAGCTTGCCCACTAAGACCTTGCATTAGAAAGTGAGAAAATACACCTTGACGTAACCCAGAATATTCTAGTGAAACTTCATTTGCAGCAGAAGAAAGAAGCATCGCAGTACCACCAGATTCTAAATTTTCAAGAATGTTATAATAATTATTCACTGCTGGGGCATAGGAACTTCCTCTACTTGCTACAAGGCTCCCAGAATGACATGCATCGGCTATGAGTAGCTTATGTTTTGCTTCAGATTTTTGGAGAATGTCATTGATGGTATTATAGCTCAATTGATTTTGATACCCGTCGAAGTCACTTGGGATGAATGCACCTTCTAAACCATGACCTGACATGTATAAAAGAACTACATCATTGGCATCTGCCTTAGAGAATAACTGATCCATAGATAATAAGATGTTGTTCTTTGTTGCTACATCATCTACTAACACTTTGATATTATCATTTGGGATAGCTCCACCTTCTGGACTTTTAAGAAATGCATATAACTTGTAAGCATCATCATCAGTGTACTTTAGTGATGGCATATGCTGATAAGTTGCTACTCCAATTACAAGTGCATATATATCCACTGTTTCATCATACGATTTAGAATTACTTTTAAACTTTGAGATATATTCATAATCATTCAAGAGCTGTTCTTTAGGAATTCCTTGTTCCCATATGGCCGCGTGTTTTCTTCCAGAAGCGAAAGTAAGTACTCCTTTTCCATCAGGCGCATGCATTTTCCATTCACCTTCATAAAGATCTCCATTGGCAAACTCACATCTTCCTTGTCCGTTGGGAAATCCATCTTGAAATTCTCCTATATAACGAGTACCGTCACCATACTTAAATATTCCTAGTTCATTATGGCAGTCTACTTGAGTGCAATCTTTAGTTACATCATCCAATGAGACAATTTCAGCTTCATTAAAAGTATTACCGGATACTAAATGTGGTTCAGGTTCTTGATGACTTAAGATTAGTTTACCATCTGCATATTCTCCATTTCTTTTAGTTCCATTGCTAAAGTAGTATATTCCTACGCCATGCTTTTTGCCATATTTCCATTGTCCAATATAGTCATCTCCATTTTTGAATGCGTACTTCCCTTTTCCGTGAAATTTTCCATTTACAAAATCGCCAATATATGATTCTCCATTGGATAAAGTTAGCTTTCCTTTTCCTTGTGAACGCCCTTTGACAAATTGACCTTTGTACGAATCTCCATGACGAGAGAACCATTTTCCTTGTCCATTTATCTGTCCATTTTTGAATTTCCCTATGTATTTATTTCCATCCTTTGTAATATAGACTCCCTTGCCATTAGAGCAATTTCCTTTTATACAACTGGCTAATGTCATACTAGGCAATGCTAGAAAACAGAAAAACACAAAGAATAATGTCTTAGGAAGGATAATCGGGCTTCTACCAGCTGACAAACAAAAGAAAAAGCCAAATCCTTTTTGCTCTGAAATGTTGTATGGAGATGAATTTTGATTGTTTGAACTTGGTCTTTCTATTGGATTCGAAAGTGCCTTGTCTTTTGATTTATTAAACTTTAAAAACTTTCTGAATAATCCAATCGGTGAGAATTTCATATTGATATATTTCGACATTAAATAATAGAAATAAAGAAGAATGATTGCCCCACAATCAGTGCCATAATATGGTTAACTTCGATGCTCCTTCGTATTCTTAATGTATAATATCTATATAGGCGATCAGTGTTTTTTCTTGTTAAAGAGTAAACCCCTTAAGAGTTTTCTCTGAATTTGAATATAAAACTACAGCGAGTATAATTATATTGTGGCTTCTTAGGTTAACTACCTATTAATATAAATTATTTAACAACTAGAATTATGAAAAATATTATTGCTATCCTCCTAATTGGAATCTTCTCTTTATCAGCCTGTAAAGACAAATCTCAACCTACAGAGGTAAAAGATGGAATGTCATTCTTTGGTGAAAAAATCACACCTGATGACGCTATTACTTATGATGAGTTACTGGCTAAGTTAGAAACGAGTGAAAGCGTAGAAAATGTAAAACTGAAGGGTAAAATCGATGGCATATGCCAAGCAAAAGGCTGCTGGATGAATATTGTATCCGAAACTAATAAGGATGATGAAGGCTTTTTTGTAAAATTCAAAGATTACGGATTCTTTATGCCATTAGATGCCTCTGGTAACACTGCAATCTTGCGTGGAAGAGCATATAAAGAAGAGACATCTGTTGATGAACTTAGACATTATGCAGAGGATGAAGGCAAATCAGCTGAAGATATAGCTGCGATAACTGAACCTGTGACTGAATTGAAATTCATGGCAGATGGTGTTATTATTCAGTAGGTATTAAATAATATATACTTGGACTGACATCTAGATAAGACTAATCCATAGTATTTTAATGACATTTAAAAATAGCCTTGCATATTTAAATATGCAGGGCTATTTTTTGTCTACAGACAAAATCAAAGTACAAACTTGTAGCATACCAAATTGGGGATTTTTAAAATTTCCAGTCTTGCTGTTGTTTAAATTTTCTTATTAAGACTATACCTATTCCGCTACTTATGGAGTTTCATAAATACAATGAATTAAATATCTCAGATAACGCACTCTAAATATGGTGGCATTATTTTTGTCATATTATATTAATACATAATGTATAATTCATTATTAATGAGCCATAGAGTTAGAATTAACGCTAAGAGTTAAATCTATTGTAATAAAAAATGGCCCGAACAAATTAAGTTCGAGCCAGTTTTTGAAAGCAATTTTTTTTAACAAACATGAGTCATTATATCTAAAAATAAATCTTGCCCGTTATGCATAAAAACGTTTTCAATCCCATTACGCTGCTAGCATTTATAATATTATTAGTTTTTTCTTCTTGCAGTAGTAATAAGAGATACGCAAACAATTACAAAAAGAAAACTAGGACAGAGAGGTCTTCAAAAACTAACGCTTCAAGGTCAACTTCAAAGAGGTCATATTCAAGTTCTTCATTAAAACGAAGTGGAATCGTAAATACAGCAAAAAAGTACATAGGAAAACCATACGTATATGGTGGAAAAAAACCTACATCGGGATTTGATTGCTCTGGTTTCACAAGTCATGTATACAAAGAAAATGGTGTTGCGGTATCAGGCCCATCATATAAGCAAGCAAAACAAGGTAGAAAAAAGTCGATGAAAGAACTCAAAGAAGGAGATTTAGTCTTTTTTGGGAGTGGTAGTAAAGTATCACATGTCGCGATTGTAGCTAGTGTAAGTAGAAATAAGGTCGAAGTCATACATAGTACTAGTTCTAGAGGTGTAGTAGTCGACGATATTACCAATTCCAAATACTGGAAAAAACGGTACCTCTTTGGAAGAGATGTACTTTAGCATCAAATAAGAGTCATAACAAATCTAAATGATTAAGGTATATAGGAACTTTTGCCTCTTTAGGTCTATTAATTCATCTATGAATCTTACTTTTGCAGGCTCATGCGACTTTTGAATGGTCGGATTACACATTACACATTTTTATAAAAGAGAATTACCATGTTGAATATTATACTTTTTGGACCTCCTGGATCAGGTAAAGGAACTCAAGCCAGCAATCTTGTAGATCATTATGATCTACTTCACATTTCTACTGGAGACTTGTTCCGTTATGAAATGGGTAATAATACACCTTTAGGTCTTGAAGCAAAAAGTTATATAGCTAAAGGGGATTTGGTCCCAGACGAAGTGACAATAGGAATGCTTAAAAACAAAGTTAATACTAACCCAGATGTGAATGGATACATTTTTGATGGTTTCCCAAGAACACTAGCTCAAGCAGAATCCCTTGATGCATTTCTAGCAGAAAAAGAATCTGAGATAACTGTTCTAACAGCCTTAGAAGTAGATGATAATGAAATTGTAAAAAGAATACTCAATAGAGGCTTAACTTCTGGAAGAACGGATGATAATGATGAATCAATTATCAGAAAAAGAATAGGCAATTACAATAATGAAACTGCTCAAGTTTTTGATTATTACGCAAAATCTAATAAATCAATAAAAGTATCTGGAATAGGATCTATAGAGGAAATATTTGATAGGTTAACATATGCAATAGACAAGGATAAATAATAATCCTATATCAATTCAAATTAATAACAGAAACAAACTTAATGGCAGGCCAAAACTTTGTAGACTACGTAAAAATCAACTGTCGCTCTGGACACGGAGGCGCTGGTAGTTCACACTTCCGTAGGGAGATGTATACTCCGCATGGTGGACCAGATGGCGGAGATGGCGGTCGTGGCGGTCATATCCTAATAGAAGGAAATAAACAGATGTGGACACTTCTGCATCTTAAGTATAAACGACATATCAAGGCAGAACATGGTGATCCCGGCGGAGGGAGTCGAAGTTCTGGAGCGCAAGGTGATGATGTAATATTACAAGTACCTTTAGGTACTATAGCCAAAGATGTAGAGACAGGTGAAGTATTGTTTGAGATTACAGAAGATGGCCAAATGGAAATCTTACTCGAAGGTGGTAAAGGTGGTCTCGGAAATCACAATTTCAAATCATCAACAAATCAAGCTCCTCAATACTCTCAGCCAGGAATACCAGGTAAAGAGGAATGGAAATTATTAGAGCTTAAAGTATTAGCAGATGTAGGATTAGTAGGGTTTCCGAACGTTGGAAAATCAACACTTCTGTCTGTTATCACCGCGGCAAAGCCCAAAATTGGAAATTACGAATTCACAACACTTGTACCAAACTTAGGTATCGTAAATTATAGAGACAACAAGTCTTTTGTGATGGCAGATATCCCTGGAATCATAGAACATGCCAGTCAAGGAAAAGGATTAGGAACCAGATTTCTCCGACACATTGAACGAAATTCAGTTCTTTTATTCATGGTGCCAGCTGATGCAGAAGATATCAACAAAGCTTATGACATCTTACTCAATGAGTTAGAAGTATATAATCCTGAATTGCTTGACAAACCTCGAATGCTTGCAATATCTAAGTCTGACATGCTAGATGAAGAAATGGAAGCGTTAATATCCGAAACTATCAATGTGGACATTCCACATCTTTTCTTTTCCTCAGTAGCTCAAAAAGGGTTAATGGAACTCAAGGATGAACTGTGGAAAATGATGAACAAGTAGAATTAAGTTAAAATCAAACAGCGAAAGCTTAGAAATAAAATAGTCTTTATATGAATTTCAAGAAAGTAGAAAAAGCAGCGAAAAAGATAAATCAACTGCTCGACAACATGAAAGATGAAGAGCAAGTAAACAAGATCGAAAAAGATCTTCTACTTAGCTACATCAGAGATTTATATGAAAAAGTAATTTACTCAGAAGAATCTTCTAAAAAAACAGCTTCTAAAGCTACAACTGAAAAAAAAGAGATTAAAAGTCATATCGTCGAATCTAAAAAGGAAGTAAAATCTCATACACCTCCAATAGGAATTGCTGATGTAGTACGTCAAGAAATAAAAGAAACAGTTTATCAGTCTGATTTGACACCTGTTCAAAAAACTATCGAGGCTCCTGTCGAGGCTCCAGTAGCTGAAGAACCAACAGCTCAAATTATTGATAATGCTCCACAAGAACTAATAGAACTGTTTGAAACAGGATTAGTGAACGAAATTTCAGATAAGTTAAGTCGATCGCCCATTTCTGATCTTACCAAATCAATGGGTATAAATGAACGGATTTTTACCGTAAACGAATTGTTTGGTGGAGATTCTGGATTATTTAATACGACTATGCAAGAATTAGATAAACTTAGTTCGCTAGAACAAGCTCGTGATTATCTTGTTACCAATGTTGCAATAGAACAAAACTGGAGTAGTGAATCTAAAATAAAGAAAGCTGCAACTTTTGTAAAACTCATTGGAAGAAGATATTAATCACTTGATAAAACTTATGGAATGAAACAATAATAAAGTTACATTCTTCTGCTTGATCTTTTTCCCTTCTTCT
>CAJXUU010000090.1 GCA_913061325.1 uncultured Saprospirales bacterium
GATTTCTGCCTGTCTCGTGGGCTCGGAGATGTGTATAAGAGACAGGTATAAATAGAATCCTCTTTCGAAACTTGATAGGTATAACTATTCTGAAAGTATAATTTCAATCGCTTCTCTAAATTCTGCAAACCTAAACCTCCATGCGACTTATTCTTTTCATTTTTGTCATACTTATTCTGCACCATGAAGTATACCTCATTTCCTTTTACTTGCAATACAATCTTTAATATGCAGTCTTTTTGATCAATATTATATTTGAATGCATTCTCTAACAAAGATATGAATAGAAGCGGAGGTAATGCTACCTCTCCCCTGTCTATGCTTATGTCCAATTTGAGATGAGTGATAATATTAACTCACTGGATATCTATGAAGTATCAGAATTTATCGCAGGCAGTTACTTTCTTATCATACAGGGTGGTAATGAAATACATACTTTCAACTTGATAAAAGTACGGGAGTAATTCACTAAGGCAAAGACTTGACTATTTAATAAAGGGACAAATATTGTCCCTTTATTGATAGACGTATATTATTGTAAATACTTGGAAAACTTATCTCTCATACCTGTAGATTAGTTACAAATTAACGATAAACGAGAATTACCAACCAAGTGAAATATTCTTCAAATTGTGTCGAGTTTTAACTCCAACACTTATTCGTAAATCTTTTTTACACAAATTATTAGCGGCAATTTTCGTGTGAGATCATTAAGATAAGAATGAGGTCAACTATTCATATCATTGCATAAAAGTTACATTACAAAAATGAAAAGTGAATATTAAGAATTCACACTTGCCATCCCCTTCATTGCCAATCTCCTCTTAGGAGCCCGTTCTAACACTTTCTCAAACTGTCCCTTCGCTTCATCTTTCCGATCTTGACCTAACAGCCATTCCCCATACAATTCAAAAGATGGTTTTACAATATTAGGAGGTCCATAAGTAAAAGCTGTTGTTTCTTCCATGAGTGTAGCCTCTAATAACCATTTTTCGGCGGTCTTTTCATCCTTGTTGTGTAATGCTAGCATGGCTTGCAATTCACATTCTAAGACCTTTACACTATTCACTTCATTAACAGATGGAGGTTGCATGTAACTAGAGACTCCGCTACACATTTTAGGTGCACCAATAACCATTTGACTTTCAGCTTTTGATTTCATGGAATCCAATTCATTGATTGCAATATTTAGGTCAGATATATTTCCATTCTGATATCCTGACATCCCTTGGGTATAAACTTGAACACCTTTGACCAGTAAGTTCAACTCATCTAAGTCGGCATTCACATTGGCTATAGAATCAGTCCAATTTCCTGACTCTGTCAAGTAATCCGCTTTCATCATTATATAGTGCGCTCGTGCCTTACTCGACGGTTTTTCGTCACAATATTTTTTCATATCATAAACCATCTCTCTTGCCTTTTCGTAATTACCTTTTTGCAGATAACCATACATCAACCATTTAAAAGCATGGTACCCTCTAGCATCAGAATCCAATTCCTTCTCTTTCATTCTGACTACACTTGCATCATAACTGGCTATATTCGATTTGATCACTTCGTTCCACATTCCCAGTGCCACAAATATATGAGAAGGCATATGTAAAGCATGACCTGCATCTGGTGCAACTTTCGAGTACCTATTTGCAGCATCTAGCGCTAATGATGCATGACCAGGGTCATCATACGAGTGAATCAGATAATGCAATGCCCCAGGATGTTGAGGATTTTCAGCTATTATACCTTGGACTATTTTTGCACCACGTTCATAATGATCATCCTCTTTTCTACTTTTCGAAGATCCCAATAATGAAAGTGCATAGAATGCAGCAACTTCATGATGCTCTGGGTATTTCTGGTGAAGGTTTTCCATATGATTTTTGTAATCGATATCCTGTTCTTTTTTGTTTCCTTCAGCATAAAGAATCTCGACAGCTTGGAGTAAATCTTTTTCAAGAGGTGTCTTTGCTTTCACTAATCTTTCTTCAGGAGTATCAGCTAATTTCATAAGGGCTGCAACTCCTTCTTCTGTATATCGTTCACTCCAAAGTGGGTGATTATACGACATTGCCTCTCCCCAATACGCCATCACAAAATTAGAATCAATTTGCTGAGCTTCTACAAACTTTTCTGCTGCATCTTCAAACTCAAAACTGTGCAATAATAGTAATCCGTCATGAAAATACGGAGTCGATTCTTCTGATCCTGTTACTTCAAATTCTATTTCTCCTAAGTTGGCCCCCTCTGTAGTTACTGGTGTTGTAGTTTGTTTATTACCACATTGAATAAAGAGGAAGGCTATCGATAAAATGTATATTGAATATTTCATTTTTTTAGATTTATGTCTAAAAGTAATGAAATCATAGGAAATTGTGGTATGATCTAAGATGAATGAAATCTTCACGGATTGATACATTAAAAAAGCTAGGACTATAAATACACTTTTACAGGTTTTCATATCAAATGAATTTCAGGAATTGTTTGATACACATAAAGCTACTGCAAGACATTCTGCATGATTACTCGATTGGAGGAATGGTAAGTTTGGAGAGACTAAAGGAGAGATAAATTAATAATATGAATTCTTGTTAGACTCTATTCAAAATTTGGAATTCAATTAACTAAAAACAAAAAATAGATTTTAACACCTCATTAAAAAGAAGTGCTAAAATCGATCGAAATAATTATTGAAATTTTCTATTTCTAAACAAAAGAAGCTTCTGGTTCAATATCTGTTTGTTGCTTCCGATTATTATACCAGTCCATGTTTCTGCTGAGATACATGGATATGGCAAGGACCATAAACAACCCAATACTACCTACTAATAATGCAAACTCTTCCATCTGCAATAGGATATATATGTAAGTGTACAACCCTCCCAAAATAATAGTCAAGATCATCACATTATTACCTTGTCTCAACATAAACTTACTATACCAACTTATCAGACCTACAACTGCTCCTGCAGCAATTAGATAAGCGGAACCAAAACCGATATGCTCTGATAATGAAAGTAGCAATGAATAAAAAATAGACAATGCTAAACCAATAAATATGTACTGTACTGGATGAATTCTACTTCCTTTTAAAGTTTCAAAAAAGAAAAACACTAAAAAACTAAGACTTATAATAAGCAATGCATATTTCGCACTTCTCATGTTTTTCTGATAATGTCCGACAGTTTGTACAAGGTCTACTCCAAAAGATTCTCCTCTTTGCGATAATTGGACTTCAGCATCTTTCCATGTATCCTTGAAGGGTCGATTATATTCTGTTGATTTCCAAGTTGCGATAAAGCCATTTTCAGAGATCTCTCTTTTTGCAGGTAACGGTAGTCCCACAAAACCTGGTGAATCCCAATTGCTATTGACCGTAACTTGAGTATTACTCGCCAAAGGAAGATATTTTATGGCTTCACTCCCATTAACTCCTATTTCGGCATCAAATGAAAGACGATTGGTTGAAGGATCTATTTTTATATTGGCGTGAATAGCTGAGGGGAATAATTGACTGTCCGATGCTCCTGATTCCATTTTGTAATTGACTTTATTGCATTTCAGGTTGACAATATTATCAAGACTTGCCGAAGAAGTAAACCCAATATCGATTTTTGCATCGCTCCAATGAATTTGAGATAGATTTTTACCAAATTTTGATTCGTCGGGCAGATTGAAGTAGCCATTAAGGTCATGATTTGCAGTATATAGTATGGCCTTATATATGCTTTTCTTTCTCTCTTCTGTATTCAATTCAACATCGATTTCTAATAACTCGGGTAGAACTCTTAAAATATGTTCATAAGTAGTTATACCATCGTCAGTGGTGTATTCGGTTGTGTATGGAATGCTTAATACAGGTCCCATCATTTTTTGACTTGGCCCCCAACTTGCAGCAATATCTCTTTGTGTTTGGCTTTCTAATCCTTGTCGTTCAAAAATAAGCCCTTGGATGAGCATATTAGGTATCATTAAAAGCAGAATAAGAATAAGGATAAATCCTATCTTAAAAAACAATTTTTTCTGTTCTTCTTTACTAGTATTAGCACTCATATCTATTTTATTTTGGTTATTAAATATGATGTAAATATTACTTGTACTCAGGTTTTAAAAGTCACCTTTCTCTTATCCGTCCATGTTAAGCTAGGAAATGAATACGAAAATCTAAAATTCGTTTCAACATTATGGTTACTGTACATAGCACTAACAAATGAACAAAGTAAAAAACATGATATATTTAGGAATCAAAGACTCATAAGAATTGTTATTTTTGCACTTCAAAAATTAAAAAAATAGATAATGAGGATATTATTACTTCTTATAGTTACTGCTTTTCTTTCTTGCAAATCTGATAGCACTACGGCTACACGTAGTGCCAATGAAGATTCAAAAACTGAAGCTGCACCAAATAAATCAGTACAAGAATTTGCAAAAAGTAAACCAACAGTATCGAGTGCTGAAACAAGGTCCACTAAAGGAAAGGTAGAGACTAATTTCGATAAAAACGGAATTCCAGATGCATGTGATTTGCTCACCCAAGAAACTATAGCTAAATATATAGGTATCCCTGCAGAAAGTATTATGCTTTCAGATGGTACTAGCCCTAGTAGCACCTTACAAAGGGCTTGTTTTTTCAAATGGGATGGTTCGGAAATCAAAAATGCAGGGGTAATGGTACAAGTACAACAAAATCCAGTTGCTGATGATGTTCCTGATTATCTTACCTACATGGTGCAGAGTTTAAAATCTGACGGGGAGAACAATATGACTGGAGAAGTCATAAAGTTCAAGGACTGGCCAGAATTTGGTGATGATGGTGCATATTCTACAGAAGCGGGTAAATATGTTTGGCGTGTAGGAAATGACTGGGCATTTATGATTGCATTCAATACCACGATGAAAGCAAGGGATCAACAGAAAGCGGCAAAGGCATATGCCAAAGAAGTAATGGAAAGAATGACATTCTAAGTCAAATAAAAATTAATACCTTTGCCCCTCCAAAGAATTACAAATAAGAAAAAAGTATAATATGGCATATTTATTTACATCGGAGTCCGTATCAGAAGGACATCCAGATAAAGTATCAGATCAAATTTCTGATTCGTTGGTAGATCACTTTTTAGCATTTGACCCAGAGTCAAAAGTCGCTTGTGAAACATTAGTTACAACTGGTCAAGTTGTTCTTGCAGGAGAAGTAAAATCTAAAACATACTTAGACGTACAACAGATTGCAAGAAATGTAATCAATCGCATCGGTTACACTAAGTCAGAATATATGTTTGAAGGCAATAGCTGTGGTGTCCTATCCGCTATCCACGAACAGTCTCCTGATATCAATCAAGGTGTCGACAAAGAGAAAAAAGAAGACCAAGGTGCAGGTGATCAAGGTATGATGTTTGGCTATGCAACTAGCGAAACGGAGAACTATATGCCGCTTGCATTAGATCTATCTCATAAGATTCTTAAAGTACTTGCGGATATCAGAAAAGAAGGTAAAAAGATGAAATATCTTAGACCTGATTCTAAATCCCAGGTTACTATTGAATATTCTGATGATAATAAGCCTCAGAGAATTGACAGTATCGTCGTTTCTACTCAGCACGATGATTTTGATGAGGATAAAAAGATGCTCAAGAAAATTAAAGATGATGTAATCAACATCGTAATGCCTAGAGTAAAAAAACAACTTACGTCATCTATCAAGAAATTATTTACTGATAAAATAACTTACCATGTCAATCCTACTGGAAAGTTTGTGATCGGAGGCCCTCATGGTGATACTGGACTTACTGGAAGAAAAATCATCGTAGATACTTATGGAGGAAAGGGAGCTCACGGAGGAGGTGCATTCTCTGGAAAAGATCCTAGTAAAGTAGATAGATCAGCTGCATATGCAACAAGGCACATTGCTAAGAATATGGTAGCCGCTGGTGTTTGTGATGAAATATTAGTGCAAGTATCATATGCTATCGGTGTAGCTCAACCTACAAATATCTATATTAATACTTACGGAAGTGCTAAAGTAGATATGTCTGATGGAGATATCGCAGATAAGATCAACTCTATCTTTAATATGACACCTTACGCAATCGAAACAAGATTAAAATTGAGAAATCCTATCTATTCTGAAACTGCTGCTTATGGACACATGGGTAGAGAACCAGAAAAGAAAACAGTAACGTTTACGGATGGATCAGGTAATACAAAGACACAAAAAGTAGAGACTTTCACTTGGGAGAAACTTGACTATGTGAATAAAGTAAAGAAGGCATTTAAGATTAAGTAATCAATCTAATTGCTAAACATCTAAAGCTCAATCATTATTTGATTGAGCTTTTTTATTTTATTGAGATTTAATCTCATTTGTTTCTCTTCACAGTAAAAAAGATCCTAAATTTTGACAACCCCACCGCAAGCGGATGGAGCATTCGCCAAAATTTTTCCAACCTAAAGGTCGGAAATCGGATCTTTTTTGTGATAAGGCGTTTTTATGCAAAAACATCTTTTTATGACTCCGACGCAAGCATCGGAGAATTTAAGTATTAAAACCTAACTTTCACTCCCAGATCACTCCGTATTTGATTTCGATCAGCCCTATTTTGTATTTTGCTAGTTCTCCCATTTATGTTAGCGTTTAGGCTAATTTTATCGGTTATTTTGTAGGAGTACCTTATCCCACCATACAAGTTTTGGGCCGTATCATCTATGCCTTTCATCGCTCCTATACGGAGGTAGACATTTTGTCTTTCAGTCTTAAAATTGTAGCCAACATTCAGGCCTATTTGCTGTTGCGTACTTTCTCCCACATCAATTTTAAAATAGGATAATCCGCCATTGATACTTGAACCTCCTTGGATATTTGAATATGAATAATTGAGCATGGTGGTAAAAGTTGTATTTTCATTTTCTGGGCTGCCTATCACAGCTGCATCTTGTGTATTTATAATAATTGAAATAGTTTGAATATTGCGTTCTGTAACGGTTGTGTAGTTATAATTGCCTCCTATGTTTTTATTTACTTGTTGCAGGCTGATGGTGTCCGTCAGCAAGGAATCAAATCTGATCTGCTGGTCAAAGTTGTAGTTGGAGTATTGCAGATTTATATTGTGTTTATTTTGCAGATTAAGAGATACATTTAGAGAACTGATTACCCTTTTTTGATCCTGATTTCTTAAGCCATCAAGGTTGTTGGACTCTAAACCGTATGAGCCGCTGATATTCAGTTTCCGATTAAACAAAGCGACAGAAGGTGCAAAAAGATAGGCTTCAAGGTCATTTCTTAAGTAATTTATTCCAAGTGATTTGAATTCGGGCATGATTCTACGATAAGAATTCTGAATCTGAACAGGACCAAAATGAAAATTGATTCCTCCGTTTATGGCATAGTTGATATGGGTAGAGTTATTGGGTGTCAATAGATTATTGAATGCTCTCGGAAAACTGACTTCCTCCAGTAAGTTTGCAGGACGTTCTCTATTTTCGGTAAAAATACTTACTGCCGCATCATAATAAAGAGACACCTTATTTTTGAGTAAGGAACATTTGAATTTATTGCCAAGAGTGATATTCTCTTTGGGTTCAAAATTCAATGAATCAATATCTCCTATCCCATCGCTGGCCTGCATAAAGATAAAGTCTAGGTGATTTTTATAAGAACCAAGACCTAATTTTATTGCTGATATTCTTCGAGTGGGCAGAGCGTTTCTTTGCTGAGAATTAAGATTTCTAATCCGCCGATCTAACTTGCCGTGCATAACTGAAAACCTAAAAATTCCAGGATCTAGTTCTATTCCAATCCCAAAAAAAGGAGTGCCAGATAATGTGTATTTTGAGAATTGCATTTGCCTCCACCCAAGATGAATTTTCACCCATTTGTATCGAGGCGAGATTCCGTATCTGTGAAATGGATTAGCAAACTGTGTTCCTCTATTATTCAGAGAAGCAGATATTGGGACAGAAAATTGTCCATAAGAAATAGTAGAATTCAAATTCATATTTGCTCCTAGAGCGGGCAATGTCCCTATATTATTGCTATAAAGATGAAACATGCCAGCACTAATGCTGCCTTTGATTCTCAATTTTGACTGACTTCTCTGGCCATAAGAAACGCTGCACATTAGAATACCAAGCAAGATGAAAGTTAGGCAATACAAATAGGACCTGAAACGAAACCGAGATATCATATGGATACTATTTTTGATTCTGATAATAATCTCCCTCTCTCATCATAGGCCTTTATGTAGTATTCACCATGCGCAGATTTGTCCTGATATTTGGGCTCATCTACATAATCAAGAAGGTGGAATCGATCTTCTTTTTTGCGATAAATTTTATACTTGCTTCCCAATTCTCCCCACTCCAGCAATGCACCCATTTCCGTTGATTTGATTCTGAGAGATAGTGTTTCAGATGAATTAATGCCACGCGTTGATATGGATTTGATAGCGTTTTGTTGGCTTTCATTACCAGATTTATCTACAGCTACAATCTTATATAAAATTCTTTGAGCACCACCTATTTTATCTATAAATTCGGTAGTTGTAAAATCAACTATCCCAACATCTACCCATTCCGTCTTATCCCCTACTTTTTTATATATTTTATAATTAATCACATCTTCAGACTGACTTTTGAGCCAGTTTACTTTGATTTCATCGCCCACTTGTATCAAGTCCGTAATGATCGTTCTCGAGGGTGATATTGTATCAGGCAACTGAACTCGAAGTATGGATGAGGGCTCGGAAGGGTTGAAGCTTTTATCCAGAGCTAGGACGTAATAGTAGCGTTGATTATTCAAAAGGTTGAGAGTGCAGCTATCTTGAAATGAATTAGCAGAATGGACAGTATCCGTTATTTTCATGAACTCTTGATTCTCCATAAAAGATTTGAATACCAAATATCCTTTAAGGTTTGTGTCTTCGCTAGGTGACCATGCTAAAGATAATACGCCTGTACTATCCAACTCGTACGTGAGGTCAGTTACTTGAGAAGGCGGAGTTATATCGGGCACAAATCCTACCTTTACAGTAGAAATGGAAATATTGCCAGACGTATCAATTGCTCCAAGTTTGAAATAATGATTTTCTAATTCTAGTGGATCGGATATTCTATACTCAGAAATACCATTTGCATCTAAATCTTTTACAATAAGCGAATCTTTGCCATTCATCGTATAGGATAATGTGACAAAGTAGGAAGCTACATCACCGTCTTGTGATGGTTCCCAATCAATAATCAAATCATTTTCCACACTATCTACTCTCACTTCTATGTATCCTAATGTTGGACCAGTGACATCCACTCCCATCCCTTTAACCACCTCTGATGGTGCTAGCTCTTCTCCCCAAATATCAAATGCTACCAATCGATAAAAATAAGATTGATAATTTGAAGATAAGCTGTCTACTCTAGTTATAGTTACTACTTTTTGTATCTCCAATGTGTCCACATATTTTTCTGTTTGAGCTACATATGGCGCTTCATTTATCCGTTCATAGTTAAGACCCGTATCAGACTTTTCTAGATAATAGCCAGCGATTGGGCTGTCCTGTTCATGCAACCACTCAAATAATACTGCTTGATCTTTGGACGCAGTTATGAGAGTAGGTGTTTTTAAGTAAGATCGGTCGTCTACAATTATGGGTAGAGATGCCTTATCTGTATTTGCGATAGATACTTTGTATTGATAGACTTTTCCTGATTGTAACGTTTTATCCACATAGTGGAGTCCAGATATACGTCCGAGTTCTTTTTCTCGCATGGTCAATAATATATATAAGCTATACATATTGTCTTGATGGTCGGCTGCATTTATCACTTCTCCTATTGATGAGAGTGATGGTCTATCTCTCACCGCTTTTAGCTTTTTGATATGAAAATCAAATACAGCTACATCTATCCCTTGATTAATCACCTCTAATTCTGTCATCGGTAATAATGGGATCGAGTTGAGTACTTGATATTCTCGATCTTTCCCCAATTCTCTTCTGCTGATGATATAGCCATTTTCAACACCTTCTAACCACTGTTTTGAATCTTCAGGTAGTATTTTGAGATGCACTTCTTGTTGTTTGTACTTGGCGAGCAGACCTATACTTTGAGCATGTCCATTCATAAAGGCCAGTAAAATAACTATCATTGCTATATATATTCTTATCTGTTTATTCATCTTTTTGGTTTTGTTATACCAACTAATATTAAGGATTCACATTTTTGTTATCCTCAATATTAGATGGTATTATTTCCTATTAACTTCTAGAATTCGAAATCAAAATTTTCGATAATGGAGTTACTTACAGTACTAAGTTTAATCCTCAAATCTCCCTGATCGGTAATTGGTGTATAAGCGTCAAAAAACAATGTTTCCAACTCTCTATTCCCGTATATAGATAAGAAGTGATTATTAACTGCCCATGACCTCAAATTAGAAATATATAAATTTGGGCGCCAGATATATTTTAACACTGGTTCACCATCAATTATGGCTCCTAAATCAACTCCTATATCACCTATGCCTTGGTTTTTATCTGCAGGTACGATATCTGCAGGCACAAACTCAGGTGTAAACATCCTTACTGAGTGTAAGAATCCATGTTGCTGTGCAAACGCCTCTATAGCTACTCTTTTCTGATGCCAAGCAGTAAGACCTAGAGTTCTTTGACTTAAATAAGTAACCTTTAACGCATCCTCAGAATCAACAAATTCTTCATGCCCTAGGAAAACTACTGAATAAGTATCGTCTGACCATCCAGAAGACTGAGCAACCATATCTCCTGCATTTAGCGATTCTATTTTTTCTCTGTACCATCTATACTTCGAGGTTTCAAAATATGACCAATGCATTCTTGCGGGGTCTTCTTCTTCATACTGTAGCAATATTTCCATTTTATACCGTCTGTCAGTTCGCAGAGGAGCTACATTAAAGTGCATTCTGTTGTTATTGCTAGGTGAGAAAAAACCTTCACTGGTAAATTCTCTTAGTTTGATAAGTGGATTACTCCTACTGTATTCCGAAAACTTGAAGTTTAAAGTAGCATACTCTCCATAACCTAACCTGTCCATCATTTCACGACTTTCGGGGGCTATATCTATGTTGCCTATTCCAAACAACATATCTCCAAAATGTACATTTTTAGCATTTGCCAATGGATTTATATCCAATACTTCCAACTCGTAATCCTCTATTGATTCAGTGGTAAATTCTACATTCTTTATAGTTCTCATTTGGGTACCATTTGCATATGTCGCTATTACAAACGGACCACTATTACCTTCTCTTATTTTTATTACTCCCTTTACCGTCAGCCTGTATGTCCTCCCTGGTTTAAGCATCCGTTCTGACCTTTTTGTACTATTGAAATAGAATCGGACGTCACCATTATTTAATGGTCGAGTTTTTATCCTATTGGGAGGATATCTTGTTACAAAATTACCATCTACTTCCTCTGATATAAAATAAGACGGCTCTACTTTATATTGGAACATCCTTCCTTGATATGTCTCTTCATTTATAACATTTGGTCTCGTGAAAAAACTAGCAATTATATGCTGGTTTCTATCTGTAAAATTTACATCATTCACAGGCAAATTAGACAACTCTTCTATTACTTCTAGTCCCTCAAATTCACTTTCAAAGTCGATATCAGCATTAGGGTCTATAGAGAATTCACACTTGGTACCAACTGAAAACCCTACGTTTATACTAAAAGTAGGAATTATTGGCACATCTATTCTTACTCTAAATTTACCTCTTGCATAAACCGGATCTGGTCCATCAAACTTTAACATCGCCCCCAAACTTACATCTGCAATTGAGAAACTCTTCCAAACCTTGCCTCTAAGGGATGCCTGAGCATATAAATAGGCTTGTGATGTAAAATACCAATTATCCATCCCAAACTCTGAATCCCCATTACACAGCGTGTTGTGGTATTTTGCCATAGCTATATCAAAACCTATTCCTGCACTGGCACGAAACGTGACATTTACATCATCCCAGCCGATTTTGCAATTTCCAGTATTAAATGCTGCGTGCAGCCCCATACTTATTCCAGAGCGAGGTATTCTTATCAGGCTAGTCCTGGTTTCATCGAGGATTCGTCTGGCGGCAGGTGGAAAGTTATCATTCATTGGCAATTCTGAACCAATATTAAAGTATGCGTAAATTCCTGTTCCAGTATCAATATTCTTGTTGCTTCTTTTTAGCTTATAAGGCATTCTTAGTGAGATGTTCACCATACGCTCGAGACTACCGTCCATAGAGGGCTGCCCTACATATAAATGCCAATTATCACGCCCAGCTATGAGTAGATCTATTGCAGGTCTATTTGCATCTAAATTTCCACCTGTAAACATTGGGTATTCCCTTGGCAATTCAAGTCTGTAGCCAAACCTTGCGGCCAATGTTTTCTCTACATGATTATAATGGATAATACCACTCAATGCCAATTCTGTATTGGCTACTTCATTTTCTATTTTACTAGGAGGCGACATCATTTTTGCCTTTCCAGTAAGTGTTACACTACTGAATCTGCCACCATTGCCAAAATCAATCATTAAGTCAGCATTTCCATTGAGCATGTCCTTATTACCAGAGGTAGCCCATACTGTTCCTAGTCTGAATCCCCATCCATTTCTGCGAGGCACATAGTCTACCTGTGCTTCGCCGATTGGCGCACTTCGATCTATTGTTTGCCTCATATTATAATAGGCACCTCCACTCACACCAAGTATCTCAATAGGTGGCACTATAGGTACTCCATTTCTCAGTGTCACCCCAGCATTCACATACCAGTAATCAAAATCGCGTGTGTTGCCAAATAACACCCTTGCTCTGATAGCTCCGAACTCAGAAAAAGATGCATCAACAGCCCCTCCAAAACCATCACCATATACAGGATGTTCGTCATAGAAATCTAAAGTCCCTTTTATTGCTACACCTGCCACATCACTATCTATTTCTATAGTTTGTAAATGTGTCCTATCTAGAGAATATGACCCTGTATTTCTATTTCGCACACCTCGCAAAAGGATCCTAGAATCGGCACTAAAATATCCTGTTCCTGCGCCTGACTTATCCCCAAATTGAAATCCTATGTTAAACCCTAATTCTGGCAATTTACCTACCGCACCTGGTTTGATCACATCTTCTATGGATACATCCTGTACTTGTATACTAAATCCCATAAATGATGCGCTCACTACTGCATCTATATCTATGTTTCCTGTGCGAAAATATGGAGCGGCATTACTCACAAGCATATCTTCGAATCGTACTTTTTTGATATTCACTTGATCCCAGTCCCCTATCGATCCATCTAGTTCTAGTTCTCCAGATAGGAAACTATTGATGACAAATTCTCCATCTTCGATCTTGGCAGCTATCCTAGAAAATTCATTGAATTTGAATTTACTTGCCCACATAGGTACTTCGATTTTTTCTCGAATATCAAAATCAAAATCGTAGTTGAGCCTGTTTTCAACAAGTTCTATTTCGCATGCTATACCTATCGGGTTCTCACAAATAGGTAAGTCTATTTCTCCATCCAATGCTGCCCCACTTATGTCATTTCGCAATAGATTGAGTTGCAAATCATCAATAGAAATACCCCATCCTCCGATAGAAATGCCTGTAAGGTCTTCTAAATTCCTTCCTCTGAAGTTGAAGCTCACACCATTTTCATCTATCACAAATCGATCAATAGATAGATCAATAGGTGTATTGTTATTTTTGAAATAATCAGGTAATCGCAAACCTATGTTGTTGATGCTGATCCCTGTCCAATTAGCGGGTGAGCCATAATCTTCAGGAAACCTCATGTTGGCGATATTTTCTGATTCTGAAAGGTCAATAACCAAATCGTCTAATGAAAATTTAAACCCAGGGAGTGCTGTCAGTTCAAATTTACTAGAAAAATAGTTGGTGCCTTGTCTCCCTAGATTGGAAGCATTGGTTGTGATTATCATTTCGTCCCATGAGGTAAAAGAAGTACTATAAGTTACTGCAAAATTCTTATTATTGACTGGGTTATAAGCGTCGTCCAATGGTTTAATATATTGATCATTAAAATGCAGGTGTCCATTCAACACTATTTCATTGATTCCATCACAATCAAAATCTATGTAGCTTGGATTATCCCCTTCCTTTCCATTGATATGAAAATCAAAAACTTCTGAAGGATGAAAATCATAAGGTTGCAGGATGTCTAATTTCATAACATCATCTGTCATGGCTAGTCCACCTGGGGTTATGCAGATGTTATTATTCATGAACACCATTTTCTGACTGCCCGCTATGTAATCACCTTCTAATTCATATCCTGATATCATCGAAATATTCGCTCCATCCGCAGAGAACGACATATCAGGAATATGTATTTTGTGCGCTCCCGATCCAAATGAAATTGGAAGATCTAGCGGTATATCTATATCGTTGATCAAATCATTGATATCATCAGAAATCATACCGACTGTCGGGTCTAAAAGATCATCATATAACATATCTATTAGGCGTTCGTCTACCGTAGTATTCTCGGTAATATTATCTACACGTGGAAAGTTTTCTGCTACTATTTTTCTCATTCCCTGTATTGTACCACCTGTCACCACACCTCGACTATTGATATTCACCTCTTGGAATTGCACATTGATATCCCTGGGTATAAAATCAGTAGCTTTGATCACTCCACGACCACTATATCCATTGGCTGTAACAATAAAATCGGCTATTGATAGATTAAAATGCCCTACTTTATACAGGTCACCAATCCGAATATCAGGAATAGCAGGCAAATCTGGAATCTGAATTTCTTCACATGCTTCCATACAACTATATGCGTCTTGCTGTCCTTGGTCATCGCCATTAATTGGAGTTCCAAAATTGAAGATGACAATATCACTCCATCCCTCATTGAAGATGTTTACACTATTGGTAATATCACGAGCGCGCACTTGTACTATATATTTCCTGCCTTCTACAAGTGGTGTGTGTGATTGATTGTAAATAAAATTTGTCCCAATAATCTCTGTCTCTTCATATTGTATAAAATTGTAATTCTCTATCGCATCATATGGGTTGATATTTTCAGTCCATTCCGCTACTCGGAGATCATAGACGACTAAGGCTGCTGGTGCGACTACAGGTGTCCATACTATATTGATCAATGTTGGTTCAATCTGATTTACAGTACTTTGATCTATTGGTAAGGTGATTACTGGAGCGTTTATTGATTGGATGATTATAGGGTTTGAGCACGCTGCATCCATTGGTAAAGAGACCAATTCTTGAGTTTCAAAATTTCTAGCCTCTAAGCATATTCGATAAACCCCATCAGGCAATCGTTGTGATTGAATAAGGTACTCTACTTCTGGTCCACCAGAATAATCTAGATCTTCTAACGATGCATTTCCAAGAAATCCTCCTAATTCCTCAAACAGATAAGTGGTGGTACTGCCCGCAGGTATTTCTATTGCTTCATAGCCATTATAGGCATCATTTAGCATTGCTTCTATTCCATTATCCGCAGTCAATTTACCCGCTATATATATTGTGTGCGAGGTTACAGGATTTGTATTCGTGATGACCACACGATAGTTTCCAGATACATCTTCAAATTCTGATAACAAACTAGGATGTGGCGGTGGAGCTATTACACTCAATAGTATATCCTGAGAAATACAACAGGTATTGACAGAAAAAAGGAAAATAAAGACAACTACTATCCGTGAGCAGCTTGATTTTGATAAATGTTTCATATTCGTTGTATTGCGATTATTTTTTGAATACTAAATGGCTAATTCTTGATCTTTCTGATGAAAAAGTAATCATGTAAAGTCCTGTATTTAGAACTGATAGATCTATAGAGCTTGAGTGCTTTAGACCGTTCCTGATTAGAACTGTTTGTCCATCCATTGTGGTGACTCTAAGTGCGATAGGTGCTGTGTTTATTTTCGAATCGATATGCAACCATTGATCGATCAAAGTATTAAGCGATATCTTTAATTTATAGTCTTCAAACTCAGCAGATAATGATCCTATTAATATGTCTCCAGTTGTGACTTGGCATCCATTTTCATCTGTGATTATGCAGCTATAGATTCCTTTTTTTAGATTGTCGATATTTTGCATGGAGGATTCGTACCCATCAGGTCCGCTCCACTCGAATTTCAGTCCACTCGATTCCATATTCAACACTAGCTTTATGCTACCTAGATCATTTTCATAAGAATCTTCAATGTCCAATATTTGCACACCGTCAGAATTTTCTAGCATGAATTCTTCCAAAATAAATGTGCAGCCATTGTTGTCTTCTATAATGGCAGAAATTACTCCTGCACCAAAGATCTGAGTCAGTCCATCAGAAATATTGTATGTCCATTCTACAAAAGTCTCTGTCCCTCCTATTGGTGTGTAAGTCCACTCGACAGCATAAGGTGCAAAACCTCCTGAAAATGCTATTTCTATCACTCCTGTAGAGTCTTCGCCGCACTTTGGCTGGATGATATCGAATGTTGTTAATGTAATCTCGGTATCCGAATTTATCTCCTGCTGAGGTAGTATTTGTTCACATCCATTCTGGTCCTTTATGAGCGCGTCCACTAGTCCTGGGCCAAAGTTTTTATCCACCGATGAGGTGATACCGTCAGTCCATTCGGTTGTAGGGCTCGAGCTACCACTTGGCGTGTAAGTCCATTCTATAGAATAGTTCGGTATTCCACCTGAGATATCAAATCCAATACTACCTGTAGTATCATCGATACAGAGAGCATCGTCTATCACCAATGCAGATATATAGAGTGAATCAGGCTGATCAATATTGATTTGATCAAGTATAAATATGCATCCGTTTTTATCTAAAATATTTGTACTAACCATCCCCATGCCAAAATTATTACTGGCAGAACTTGTGTTATTATAAGTCCACTCAATAAATGATTCAGACCCATTAGGGTCATTATAAGTCCACTCTACACTGTAAGGAGATGTACCACCTGAAACATCAAAATTGACGATCCCTGTAGTATCGCCAAAGCATAAAACATCGGATATAATTGGTGTTTGTATAGCGATTGCTTCGGGTTGATTTATCTCTATTGGTTCTTGAAGTACCTGACAATCATTTGCATCCACTATTTTGGGACTCACAATGCCAGCTGGTAAATTCTTTGTAGCTATTCCATCAATGTTGTATACCCATTTTTCGTACTGAGGGTCTCCATTAATAGGAGCGATAACCCAGCCGACACTATAAGGTGATATTCCACCTAAAATCTCCATATTTATTATTCCTGTAGTGTCACCGAAACATAAAACGTCTGTTGCAGAAAGCACATTAGTTGATATTATTTCAGGCTCTTCGATTGTAAGAATATCTAATTCCTGAATACAGTTGTTTTCATCCTTTATCTTTATATCTACTGTACCCGCTGCAAAATATTTACTTACTGAGGCAGCAACATTATAATTGCATTCTATGAAAGTTTCGGTATTATCGCTATTAGTGTAAGTCCATTCTACAGTATAAGGAGATATTCCTCCAGCTAAGACCAAACTTATGTTTCCACTAGTATCTCCATGGCACAAAACATCTTGAATGTTGAGATTTTCTGCGGCAATAGGCAAGGGCGATTCTACCTCAAAATCTAACTGTAGGTTGCAGCTATTTTCATCAGTTATAGTGACTGTGTAAGCACCTGTTTCCAGGTTATTTATACTACTTTCAATAGATGTATTTGACCATTCATAATTGAGCATTCCCACACCACCCGATATATTGAGAGCAATACTGCCTGACGTACCATCCGAACAATTATTATCAATAATGGTACTTGACACCAATGACAAATCACCAGGCTGGGCTATAAAATAAGTAAACTCTGCACTGCAACCTGTAGATGTATAAGTTATAGTAATTTCGTAATCTCCAGTTTCGAGGTCCGAAATCAAACTCGCTTCCTCTCCATTCGACCAGACGTAACTGTAGTTTTCATTTCCGTCTATCATTTCTAGAGAGATGCTTCCTGTTGCACCACTTCCACACTCTACATCTACGATAGTTACAGTATTGGGACTTATTGCTAAAGGTTGCGTTACAAGGTAAGAGTCTGTGAACGCACAGTTATTATCATCCGTAACGGTCACGCCATATGTACCAGCATCAAGATTGGATATTGTATTGGTATTACCTCCATTTGACCATGAAAAAGAAAAAGAACCCGTACCCCCAGCAGGATCGATTTGAAGTGATCCTGAAGCATCGTCGAAACACGATAAGTCTTCTATTATAGCATTGGTAACAATTATTGCACTTGGCTGAGCTACGGTGTATGTGTCTGTGAACGCACAGTTATTATCATCCGTAACGGTCACGCCATATGTACCAGCATCAAGATTGGATATTGTATTGGTATTACCTCCATTTGACCATGAAAAAGAAAAAGAACCCGTACCCCCAGCAGGATCGATTTGAAGTGATCCTGAAGCATCGTCGAAACACGATAAGTCTTCTATTATAGCATTGGTAACAATTATTGCACTTGGCTGAGCTAC
>CAJXUU010000091.1 GCA_913061325.1 uncultured Saprospirales bacterium
CGAGATTTCTGCCTGTCTCGTGGGCTCGGAGATGTGTATAAGAGACAGCAACCAGATAATTTTGTCATTTTTAAAACGTCTGAACTTCAGAATCTATTAATTTGGAATTATCAATACCTATGTCACTGAAATTTTTATTGCCCTTGAATTTACTCTTTATAAACTTGATATCTTGAGTTGGTCCAGTAATTATTTGATCGTAATTATTTGAATTGTTACCATTAAATATGTTATTTATTACACTTACATTATTGAATTCTATTATATTTTCTGTCCCGAGAAAATTAAAACATGGGAAAGCACAATCATTGTTTTCGTATACTGAATTCACAAATTGTATGGACTCACCTTTGTAGATTTCCATGATTTGACTATGTGTTTTCGAAATGTTGCAGTTTGTGAAAGTTATAAATTTTGAGTCGTTGATTTTTATACCAGTTTTGCTGCTATTCCCTAATATGCAATTTGAAAAATTCATGTTACTTGAATTAGAAACATATAAGGATGGTACATTAGAGAGCTTTTTACTAGATATTTTGTGACCTACAGATAGATTTTTGATTTCGCCCTTATTTCCCTTTAGAATAAAAAGAGGCACTGCAATTGGGTTATTAGAATTTACTTCACTGTTATTTCCAATTATGCTAAAATTTGTCATTCCTGAAATGAAAATTTGACCACCAACTGAACGGGTATCTACAGTGTTTTTGTCTATTATTTCTTTCTTTTCTTTTGAAATATAGTAGACTAAATTATCAGGCAATTCGTACTTTCCTTTTTTTAATCTTAGAGTAGTATTATGATCAGCTTTGGATACAATTTCTGCTATCGAAGCAACATCTATTATCTTAGCTTCTGTAATGGCTATTGAAGATTTTGGTTTATCATCCGCATTCAAAACGGAACCACCGTTATTTAGACTAGAGGTATTTTCTTTAACTGTTGTAGTGGTTTCTGGTTTGACATCTGGTTTTATATCTGGTTTGACATCTGATTTACAAGAAATAAAAACTAATGATGTAATAAATAAAAAGTATATTTTATAGTTCATGTTCAATATTTTAGCATGCAAAACTATTAATATACTTCAAAGTATAAACAATTTTTTAATCTATTTCATTTGTTAAAAATATTATGGAATTACTTAATTATGCTGATTCAGTATATAAGGTTTTGTAGTAATTGTGCCTTTCACCTTGGTTATCACACATAAACATATATAGATTAACTATGATAAACAATTTTAGATGTGATATCTATCACAAAATCAATTGGTTATATTGATGAAAGGTGTTTTTGTATATGATTGAATAAAGCTGATTGCAAACTTCTTTGATAAAAACGTTGAGAAATAAATGATTTATGTATTTTTGCACAAATTTTGGAAAAAGCGTATAATGGCAAAGAATAAACAATACTTAAGAAATAAAGGTGGAAATGCTGGATATAGAGGTAATCCTAATGCAGATGGTCAGAACCAAGAAGATGACGACGATACATTAGTTGACATTGTTGAAGTAAAGGAACATGCACAAGATTTCTTCGAAAGAAATCAAAATACAGTAATTGGATTTCTTGCTATAGCAGTTCTTTTAGCGGGTGCATTTTTAGCGTATAAATATGGATACCAAGCTCCAAGAGAAACAGCAAGTATGGAAGCTATCCATAAGGCTGAATTTCAATTCAAACAAGATTCATTTGCATTGGCACTATCTAATCCTGGAGAAGGATACGAAGGTTTCTTAGAAATCATCGATAACTATAGTGGTACTCCTGTAGCGAATCTTTCTAATTATTATGCTGGTATCTCTTATCTAAATCTAGGTAACTATGATGTAGCTATAGAATATTTAAATGACTACAGTGCCAACGATGATGTAACGCCAATCACTAAGAGTGGTGCTTTAGGTGATGCACATGCTGAACTTGGAAACATGGATGCTGCAATGTCGAATTACAAAAAAGCGGTAAGTAGTGATAACGCATTTTTGACACCATACTACTTAAATAAGTTAGCGATATTGAGTATGAGTCAGAATGATAATGCAACAGCATTGTCAAGTTTCGAAAGAATTGAAAAAGATTACCCTCAGTCAGCTGAGGCTAAAGATGCAGCTAAATACGTTCCATTATTAGGGAAGTAAGCTGTACTAAATAAAACACAACGAAAAGCCTTTCGATTAATTTCGGAAGGCTTTTTTCTTTTTATAACCCGTAGACTGCCGAAACGTAAGGCCCACTCATGAATGATTTCGGATCTATTTGAGATTGTAGGATAGTTCCTTTCCAATCTTGCTCCATCATCATACGAGCCATTTCACAAAGTGGAGCGGCCGTAGTAGATTGAATAGCTCTTAAGTATTTGTTTCCCACCTTTGAAGGAGTTACTTCAAATGCTTTTTCGATTTTTCTTAGTCTACCTTTGCTGTCTTTACCTTGTACAGAAGCATAAACGATTACTAAATCATCTTCCACATTAGGGATTTGATTGAGCATCGTTTTTTCTAATAAGTTGATTCTATCTTCTCCTTCTGGTATTCTTTTCAGTAGATCATCCACCCATTGATAATGGCCTGGCAATCTTAATGTCTTATAATCAAGGTCTTTGATCTTACCTTCATAGGCAGCTGGAAGATCTGCTGCGCCACCAGAAGTGAAATTGTCTTCATATTCTTTACCGTTTATGAAAAGTGTTTCTCTGCCTGATAATGCAGGTATACTAATTGTTTTGTAATCTTTCACTACTACAGCGTCTTTTAAGTATTCTGTGGCAACTCCTATCGGACTCCAAGTAAATGCATAGAAATGGGGTGCCACTGCATGAGGGGTTACAGCTCCAACCTTCATAGTCATGCTATCTAACTGGTCATTATTATAGTCCGCTTTAAACTTATCATATAGTTCAACTGCAAGGATGTTGATGAATCCTGGAGCAAGGCCAGTCTGTAGTACAAATGCAGTGTCTGCTACTTGACTCATTTCCATGATTTGATTGGTCTCAGCTACATATTCTGTAAGGTTGGCGTAGTGACATTTATTATCTAAGGCCAACTTTGCCATTCTTGGTGCTTGACGGCCAGGAAGACAATCTAATATCACATCACATTTGCTTAATGCTGCATCAAGAGAATTATTACTACCGCTCATTGGCATTAATAAAGTGTGGATGTTTGCTTTGTGACTGCACCCGTCAACAACAAATTGCTTTGCGTTTTCCAGAGCTGAGATACTTATATCTCCTATGTAAACGGTTGATTCCATTACATCTTTATATTCTGAAAGTATAAGAGCTGCTGCTTGACCGATACCTCCGGCTCCAGCGATAAAAATATTTGCTTTTTTCATTTTGTATTTTTCATTTTTAATCTGGTATCGTCAAAATGTAGAATGAGTAATTTTTCATTTTGAATTACAGACTATTAAGTTAGGCTAGTTAATAATCGGTTCAAATGTATTATAATATTTTAATTACTTAGAAAGGTTGCTGGTATGAGCAATTGAATTTATAATTTCAAATGAAGATTATTTTCAATTTACTCATTTTTACCTTCCTCTGATTAATTGTGATAAGATAATTCGTTACTATATCAGGAATAATAATTGATGTAGTATGAACTCAAAATACTAGATTTAATTGGGGGGTATTACATATTATTGTATAGCGCAATATGTAAATCATTAATAATCTGTTAAAAATAAGTTGCGTTTTATTATAATATTTAAAAAGAGCTTGTATATTTGCATCATGATCGTTTCCCAAAAGCGGTCGTACAGATCTCAAAAATTATTTACTGGACTCAAAACCCGATTTCCCATGGCGAAGCCTAAGGCTAAAAAGTTGACTGCCAAAAAAACATCTGGCATCAATCTTAAGGACGATAGAATTCCTAAAGTGATAGGTGTGGTATCTATTCTGTTGGCTATATACCTTATGGTAGCATTTGTTTCCTATTTATATACATGGAAGGTTGATCAAGACAAAGTACTTACTTTTAGTTGGGAAGTTTTATTTCAAAAAGATTTAACGGTTGAGAACTGGCTAGGAAGATTAGGTGCATTGGTATCTAATGCATTTTTTTACTGGGGATTTGGTTTGCCATCGGTAGCCATTATAGTTCTACTATCTAAACTTGGAATTGATTTATTAAGAAAGAAACCTTTAGCAGAGTTTTGGGATCTTGCAAGAAACGTACTTGTATTTATGGCATTTGCTTCTATTTGCCTAGAGTTCATATTTAGAAATAGTGATTTTACATGGGGAGGCGCTTTCGGGCAGAGTACCTACATATGGTTGAGTAACTTTATGGGGCAGATAGGCTTGTTTTTACTTCTAGTATTTACAATGCTTACTTACCTCATTTGGAAATTTAATCCAAATCTTGACAATCTTGAATTTTCTACTCCGCTTGGTAATCTAAAGATGCCATCAATGGATTTTCTCACAAACTTCAATTTAGATAGTGATCTAGATGGTGTAGAAGATGACAATATTAAAATAGATAATAAATCTAAAAATAAAGCTGCGACTGCAAAAGTCCCTGAGAATGACGATACGTCGTACGTAGCCTTACGACCATCCGGGCAGGCACTAGAGGCCATTCCAAAAACCTCGGATTTAAGTGAAAAAGAGGGAGGTTCAACTTCAGATTTGGAGTTCGAACTTCCCGAAACACTTGGTGCGAAAAGACCAAAAGTAGCAACATCGGCTAAGACAGACTTAGAGATGGAAGTAAACATGCCTATTGAAACAGAAATAGATCCTAAAGAGTTACATCCGTTTGATGAGTTAGTGCCTAAGTTTCAAGAAACGACAGTACCTGTGCAAATGATCGTAGATAAAGAAGCTCCAACGGACACTACCGAGCCATATGACTCTACCAAAGACCTATCTAATTATACTTATCCGAAATTAGAATATTTAGAAGCTTACTTGGATCAAAAAATAACGATCGACCGATCAGAACTAGAGGCGAATAAAAATCAGATTATTGAGACGCTCCTTAACTATAAGATTGAAATTACAAAGATTCGGGCTACAATAGGTCCTACGGTAACATTGTATGAAATTGTTCCAGCTCCTGGTGTGAAAATTAGTAAAATCAAGAATCTTGAAGATGATATTGCATTGAGCCTTGCAGCACTCGGAATTAGAATAATAGCTCCGATACCTGGTAAAGGTACGATCGGTATAGAAGTGCCAAATAAGAAAAAACAGATTGTATCTTTAAGAGAGATGCTTGAGTCTGAAAAGTTTCAGAATACAAAAATGGCTCTTCCTATCGCCTTAGGTAAGACGATATCAAATGAAGTTTTTATTGCGGATTTGGCTAAGATGCCTCACCTATTGATAGCGGGTGCAACGGGACAAGGTAAATCAGTTGGTATCAATACGATTCTGTGTTCTTTATTATATAAGAAGCACCCATCTCAATTGAAGTTGATTCTTGTCGATCCTAAAAAAGTGGAACTATTCCCTTACAATAGTATAGATAAGCACTTCTTAGGTATGCTGCCAGATCAAGTTGAGCCTATTATCACAGATACATCAAAAGTGGTGCAAACAGTTAATTCTCTTTGTATTGAAATGGATGAAAGATATGACTTGTTGAAGAAAGCAAGAGCTAGAAACATCAAAGAATACAATGAGAAGTTTACATCTCGTAAGTTAAATCCTCAGAATGGGCATAAATTTTTACCGTATATAGTATTAGTGATTGATGAATTTGCAGATTTGATAATGACTGCTGGTAAAGAAATCGAAATGCCAATTGCGAGATTAGCACAGTTAGCAAGGGCGATAGGAATTCATTTAGTTGTAGCGACACAAAGACCATCAGTAAATATCATAACGGGTATCATAAAAGCGAACTTCCCAGCAAGATTAGCATTCAAAGTGACATCAAAAATAGATAGTAGAACAATCTTAGATGCTGGAGGAGCGGATCAATTGATTGGTAGAGGTGATATGCTTCTGAATGTTGGAAGTAATATCGTGAGACTACAGTGTGCATTCGTTGATACACCGGAAGTAGAAAAGGTGATTGACCATATTGCCGAGCAACAAGGATATCCAACACCATATTACTTGCCAGAATTCAAAGATGAGGAGGAGTTAGGTGAAGGAGGTTCTAATCTTAAGTTCAGCGATTTAGATTCTAAATTCGAGGAAGCGGCAAGATTGGTAGTGGGCAGTCAAAATGGATCAACTTCTAGTATTCAAAGAACAATGCAACTAGGATATAACAGAGCTGGCAGAATCATGGATCAAATGGAAAAACTTGGAATAGTTGGCCCAGCAAGAGGAAGTAAGCCAAGAGAGGTGTCATTCTATAGTATGGAAGAGTTTGACAACTACTGGGAAAATCTAAAGAAGAATAGCTAATTAGGAATGATGTATTAATAAACTGCGTTTTTTATGGGCTGATATTTATTCATTCTCCAAAGCAAAAAACGTAGGCAATACATAGTCTAGGTCAGGCTTTTTAACGCAGAAGAGGGTAAAAAGATTAAGCAGAAGAATGTAACTTTATTATTGTTTCATTCTTTAGCTGTAGTTGATTCAAAAGATATATAATATAAGCTCACGTGCAGTATTGAAGATGGGCTTTTTTAGTTATAAGCTATACGAATTAGTTTGTTTATAATTTTAAAAACCGATGAAGATAACTTCCGTTTTTAGAATTTACTTTTATAAAATATAGCCCATTATTGTAATGCTCTACATCCAATTTATATTCATCTATTGTGTTATTTTGAATGTTTTCGATTAATTGACCATTCGAGTTATAGATAAATATTGATGTTATTGAATGTGAGTTAGATAACGTTATAAAATCAGTTGCTGGATTTGGAAATAACTTGGAGACAAGTAAATCATATTCTTCCGTATTAGTCAGGCAATCAGGAAATGGCAATACATTCATATTAAGCTCAATTAATGTATCACATCCATCATCATTTTCTAGTATGATATTATATTCTCCTGAAGTTGTAAATCCAAATAGGTTTTCCCCTTCGCAAATGGTTGTGTCTATTGTGAATGAAGGAAGTGGTATTACATCAAGGGATAAGATATTTATTAGACTATCACACCCAGCTGTGCTTACCAATGTGTCTTGATATGCTCCTGATTCGGAGTAACCCTCATATGTCTCACCTTCACAGATGGTTACTTGTTGGATCTCAAGCATTGTGGTGACAACATTTAATCTAAGATCCCTTATTGAATCACAACCTGATGTAGCTACTAAAGTATCGATGTGTTTTCCAGGTTGATTATATCCCAAAACGGTTGTGCCAATGCAAACTAAAGTATCAATCCTGAAATATGATCTAGGTGTAATGCTGAGATCAATCGTTCTTATGGAGTCACACCCCAATTCAGTAATTAAAGTATCTATATAGATGCCGTCTTCATTATATCCCAAGTAGTTTTCTCCTTCGCAAATAGTATCCGTAAGATCAATGAATAACATTGGTTTTACTGTAAGATCTATTATACGAAGAGAATCACATTCATAAATGGTCTCAAGCGTATCTATGTAAAGACCTGTTACATTATAACCGGCATAGAATTCATCATTACAGATAGTAAGCTGGATAGATTCTGCAACTAGTTCGTCTGTTATAATTATTATTCTTATAGAATCACAACCTGTAATCAAAGAAGGGAAAGTGTCTAAGTAGGTTCCAGGAGCATTGTAACCCTCAACCATAAAATCATTGCATATGTTGAATCTAATTTCTTCTCTTTGGTATGGGATTACTGACTGTGTAATTACTCTTATCGAATCACACCCAATATGAGAAATCAGTGTATCTATGAAAATTCCTGCAGTATCATATCCTTCAAAACTTCCCCCATCACATATGATAGACTCAACTGATTCAAAAACTGGAGGAATTACATTTACATTAAGTGTTCTTATAGAATCACATCCGGTTGTGAAAGTAAATAAAGTATCTATATATATTCCTTGCTCTGTATAGGATTCGAATGATTCACCTTCACATATTTGGATACTTACATTGCCAAAAAGTGGTTCTATGATTTCTAAATCAATCGTCCTGATGGAGTCACATCCGAATATAGTCTTTAGGGTATCTACGTAGTTTCCAGATTCTGAATATCCTCCAATAGAATCTCCTCGACATAGTATACTATTAATAAAAGATGAATCTGGTAGCTGTATTACGACTTCTAAATTTATTATTGAATCACAGCCTTGTCCAGTTGTAAGTGAATCGATGTAAAATCCGTCAGAAAAATGGCCATTAATTTCATTTCCAATGCAAAGATTGATCAATGTATCTATATTGAATGTTGGCCAAACAATAAGGTTTAATATTCGCAATGAATCACATTCTGAGTCCGAAGGGAACACATCATAATAGGTTCCAGTATCAGTATATCCGAATACTTGATTTCCTTGGCAAATAGTATCAAAAAATATAATTGTATCCCTCGGGATTATTGTAAGGTTAAGCCTTCTTATTGAATCACATCCCGTATTTATGTTGATCAAAGTATCAAAGTATATTCCTGTACTATCATAGCCTGCAACATTCATTCCGTCGCAAATAGATGAATCAATGACTGCAAATATAGTTTCTGTAACATTTAGCATGGTGAAAACAATAGAGTCACAACCATTTTGAGCTATTAATGTGTCAACATAATTTCCAGCCTGTGTGTATGTCCCTAATGTGTCTCCCTCACAAATAGTGAAATGGACAAATGTTTGGAAATTACTTAATACTTCAAGTGTTAATATTCGAATAGAATCGCACCCGTAGATATTAGTAAGAGTGTCTGTATAAATACCTGATTCTGTGTATCCTAGCAATTCAGATCCATCGCAAATGGTATCTGCAATTGAAGTTGTGGTAGCATCGATAATTAAAAGATCAATGATTCTGATAGAGTCACACCCTTTAAAACTTGTAAGAGTATCTATATAAATACCAGAATCTGAATATCCATAAAGAGTGTCCCCAGTGCATATTATCTCAACTAATGAAGTGGTGTCTATTTCTAAAACTGTAAGATTAATAATCTGAATAGAGTCACAGCCTTTTATTGTGGTAAAACTGGCAATCCAGGCGCCAGTTGCAAAAAATCCTGAAAAAGTATCGCCATAACATATCATAGCAGAGGTATCAATTTCATAGCTCGGATTTACTATGAGATCAAGTGTTCGCACAGAATCACAGCCACCCACTGAAGACAAAGTGTCTATATATATTCCCGGAGTGAAATAATCTTCAAAATTTTGACCTTGGCAAATGACAATTGTAGTATCTACGGCAAAGGAATCCACAACTAATAGATTCAGGATTCTTATAGAGTCACATCCAATAGACGTAGTTAATGTATCGATATATGTTCCAGTGGTATCATATTCCTCAAAAGATAATCCGTTGCAGATTATTATGGAGGTATCAGTTACGATAGAGTCTTGTACTGTTAGATCCAATATTCTTAAAGAATCACATCCGGTAAATGTTAAGAAAGTGTCTACATATATTCCAGATTCGGTATACCCAAGAATAGTATCCCCACCACAAACTTTACTAGTAATAAACCCAGTATCTACTTGAATGACAAAAAGACTTAGATTGACTATGGAATCATTAGGCGTTTCAATTGTGAAAGAATCAATATACATTCCAGTTTCTGTATGACCATTAATAGTGTCTCCTTGGCATGCTGTGATAGAAATATCAATAGTAGTGGTGTCAATAGCAATATATGACAAATTAATATCATGCGTATTACTATATACATCATATGAATATGATGATATACTTAGTATAGCTATCACAGATAGAACTGTTATAAATATGGCCAGGTTGGACTTCATAAATAGATTTTCTCTACAGCTAAACTACAAATAATGTGCGTATTACAAAGATCGACTTTATCAAGACATAAAATTACTTTCTCTCGCTCACATTTATTTAGCGTTTTGTACATTTGTGCCCTTCAATAAATGAAATCAAAAATTGGTCGTTTATCTGCTTCCAATAATTCAGTTTGAAATTTAAAATAAATAAATCAGAATCATGGGTAAAAATAAAATCATATACACTAAGACAGATGAAGCGCCTATGTTGGCAACTTTCTCTTTTCTTCCTATCGTTGATGCATTTACAAATGCGGCAGAAATAGAATTAGAGACAAGAGATATTTCATTAGCGGGTAGAATTATTTCTCAATTTCCAGAATTCTTGACTGAAGATCAACGTATAAATGATGATTTGGCTTATCTAGGAGAGCTAGTGAAAAAGTCAGAAGCGAATGTGATCAAATTGCCCAATATCAGTGCATCTGTACCACAATTAATGGCAGCTATTGCGGAATTACAATCAAAAGGATATGCACTTCCAGATTATCCAGAAGATCCATCAAACGATGAAGAAAGAGCAATAGTAACTAAATATAATAAACTAAAAGGTAGTGCCGTAAATCCTGTACTTAGAGAAGGTAACTCTGACAGAAGAGCACCGAAGCCAGTAAAACAATATGCTAGAGCTAATCCACACTCTATGGGTGCTTGGTCACCTACAAGTAAATCTCATGTATCTACTATGACCCATGGAGATTTCAAAGCAAATGAACTTTCAGTAACTATTCCTGAAGCATGTACAGTTGATATAGTTTTGGAAACTGAGACAGGAGAAAAGAAAGTACTTAAAGGTGGTCTAGCACTACAGAAAAGTGAAATATTAGATGCTACTGTAATGAGTAAGTCAGCATTGATTGAGTTTTTAGTTGCACAAATAGCGGATGCGAAAGATAAAGGTGTGTTATTCTCTTTGCATATGAAAGCGACCATGATGAAGGTTTCTGATCCTATCATTTTTGGACATGCTGTTACTGTATTTTTTGCAGATGTATTTGCTAAGCACTGGGGATTATTCGAAGACTTAGGTGTAGATGTTAACAATGGTTTCGGAGACTTATTAGCTAAGATACAAACACTTCCTGCTGATAAGAAAGCAGAAATAGAAGCGGATATCAAAGCGGCATATGATAACGGACCAGATTTAGCTATGGTGAATTCTGATAAAGGAATTACCAACTTACATGTACCGAGTGATGTGATCATAGATGCTTCAATGCCAGCAATGATCCGTACGAGTGGATGTATGTGGAATGCTGAGGGAAAACCTCAAGATACAAAAGCAGTAATTCCAGACAGTAGTTATGCACCAATCTACCAAGCAACTATAGATTTCTGTATAGAGCACGGAGCATTTGATCCAGTGACAATGGGTACAGTACCTAATGTAGGGCTGATGGCTCAGAAAGCTGAAGAATATGGATCACATGATAAGACATTTGAGATTCCTGAAGATGGAACAGTTAAGATCATTGATAACAATGGTAATGTTCTCACTTCACATAAAGTGGAAGAAGGAGATATCTGGAGAGCATGTCAAGCAAAAGATGCACCTATCCAAAATTGGGTAAAATTAGCTGTATCGAGAGCTAAGGCAAGTAACACACCTGCTATATTCTGGTTAGACGAAACAAGAGCGCACGATAGAGAATTGATCAAAAAAGTAAATACTTACCTCAAGGATCATGATTTGACAGGATTAGATATCAGTATTTTTTCTCCACTAGAAGCGACGAAGGTTACTTTAGCTAGAATGAAAGATGGAAAAGATACAATCTCAGTTACAGGTAATGTATTGAGAGATTACAATACGGATCTATTCCCAATTTTGGAAGTAGGAACATCAGCTAAGATGTTATCTATCGTTCCATTGATGAACGGAGGTGGATTGTTCGAAACTGGAGCAGGTGGTTCTGCACCAAAGCACGTTCAACAATTGACCAAAGAAAATCACTTGAGATGGGATTCTTTAGGTGAGTTCTTAGCTCTTGCAGTATCTCTTGACCACTTCGGTGAAGTAAATGACAACAAGAAAGCTAGAGTACTAGGCGAAGCACTTGATAGAGCGACTGAGAAGTTGCTTGCAGAAAGAAAATCTCCATCTAGAAAAGTAAACGAACTTGATAATAGAGGTAGCCACTTTTATCTAGCAATGTTCTGGGCACAAGCACTTGCAGTACAATCAGAAGATGCAGATTTGAAGAATCACTTCTCATCGGTAGCAAATGAGTTGGCAGCAAACGAAGATGCTATCGTAAAAGAACTGAATGATGCACAAGGAGTACCAATCGATATGGAAGGTTACTACCTACCAAATGAAACGAAATTGGCTCTAGTAATGAGACCAAGTGCTACGTTGAATGGAATAATTGCGAAATTGTAATTTCGCTCTACACATATAATAGAAAAGGCTCTTAGTGATAAGGGCCTTTTTTGTTGCTAAGGATTTGGATTTTTTTTCTTGCTTTTAAATAGAATATTAATATTCTAGTGAAATTATATGTGCGTTTTAATGGTCTCAATTTAGGTTTAAATCCTCGTGCTTCCAGTACGATAAATTTCATTTCAATCTTTGTAAACAAAAGGGATGAACAAATTCAGAAGAGAAAATCATACAGTGAGTTGACTTACAATACATATGATATATGTTACAAAGTATCGCTATAAAGTATTGAAAGGTAAGATACAGAAAAGGAGCGGGGCACTAAAGATACAAGACAGTGATTAATTAGATATACGGTTATTAAAAGGAGTAGTTAGTAAAGACCACGTACATCTTCACATAGAGTATCCTCCGAAACTATCAGTAAGTGAAATAAGTAAACAAAATAAGGAAGGAGCTCAAAGAAAACACAAGATGAATATCCAGAATTAAAGCGACGCTATTGGGGACGGCGATTTTGGAGTATAGGATTTGGGTCTTTTAGTGCTGGGAATATAGCAGACAAAATGGTTCAGGAATATATAGAGGGACATTGTAATGACCCAAATGAAGGGATAGATAATTTCTTTTTAGAATGAAGATGCCGCTTTCCAGTCGGGTAAATAAGCCCACCTATTTTTAGTAGGTGGTATTTTAGTTCCTGCATGCTGAAAGCTATTGTTCTTAGGATCCTTACTATAGTTTGAAACCTTTCAATTTATTTCTGATTGAAATCTTAATCGTATGTCACATGCTTAAAATAATTTAGCCATCCACACATGGACCAATTGAGCCTAATGCAGGCTATTAAAGATTATTAAGTTTTTTGACGACCTCTAGGCGTTTTTATATAAAATACTTAAATTCGGTTCTCCGATAAACATTTGATCTCAATAGGTTTATCGACACCACTATATTAAGACTTTAGATATATGAAAACCTTATTAACATTGCTTTCGGTGTGTATATTAATTTTAATGACATCTTGTAAAGAAAAAAAGTCAGATACAACAGAAAGTTCAGTTTCAAATGAATCCGTTGTTGAAGCTAATGATATTCAAAAAATTGAACCACCGCATTGGTGGATTGGTTTCAAAAATCAGAAGCTACAGCTAATGGTAAAACATCCAAATATTGGTAGCACAACACCAAAAATTTCACATTCAGGAGTAAACTTAGATAAATTTCACACTGCTGATAGTCCTAATTACTTATTCTTAGATTTAGAGATTTATGGAACTACAAAAGTGGGTAAATTCAATATTGTTTTTAAACAAAAAGGTGGCAATGAATTGGTTCAAACCTATGAGCTGAAAGAAAGACAAAAGTCCTCTGAAGATTACGTTGGCTTTGATGGTTCTGATGCTATTTTCTTAATAACACCAGATCGATTTGTTAATGCAAATCCTATTAACGATGAAGTTGAAGAATTACTTCAACAAGGAATTAATAGAAAAGATGATTATGCGAGGCATGGGGGAGATTTACAAGGTATAACAGAACATCTAGATTATATTAATGATTTGGGATACACAGCTATTTGGCCAACACCTGTTTTAATTAATGATATGCCCCAAGGGTCTTATCATGGTTATGCTATGACTGATTATTATCGTGTAGATCCTCGTTTCGGAACAATGGATGAGTACATAAAATTATCTAAAGAGTTAATGACTAGAGATATGAAACTCATCATGGATCAAGTCGCTAACCATTGTGGCCTAGAACATTGGTGGATGAAAGATTTACCTTTTAAGGATTGGGTGAATTTTCAGGAAAATTATGAAAAAAATCTAGGGAATTGGAATGGGGAAGTTACTCAATATTCAAATCATAGACGGACAACAAACCAAGATCTGTATGCATCAAATAAAGATCAGCAAGGTAATACAGATGGCTGGTTTGTTTCTGACATGCCAGATTTAAATCAACGTAATCCATTTATGTCAAACTATATTATTCAAAATAGTATTTGGTGGATAGAGACTTTAGGATTAGGAGGCATTCGCCAAGACACCTATCCTTATCCTGATAAAGATTTTATGAGTAATTGGGCAGGGTCTATCATGCACGAGTATCCTAATTTTAGCATTGTAGGCGAAGAGTGGAGTTATAACCCTTTATTAGTTGGTTACTGGCAAACAGGTAATAATAACAAAGATGGATATGAATCGAATTTGAAATCAACCATGGATTTTCCTATGCAGAAACATATTGTGGATGCATTAAATGAAGAAGAGTCTTGGGATAAAGGGTTAGTTAAAATATATGAAGGTTTAGCTAACGATTTTGCATATACGAAGCCAAACGATATTGTGGTTTTTTTAGATAACCACGATATGAGTAGAATCTATACACAACTCAAAGGTGATTTTATCAATACAAAAATGGCAATAAGTTATATACTAATGATGCCAAGAATTCCACAACTGTATTATGGTACAGAAATATTATTGGATGACTTTGCTAATCCAGGAGACCATGGATTAATTCGCACAGATTTTCCTGGTGGCTGGAAAGGTGATGCTGTAAACGCATTTACCGGTGAAGGCTTAACAACGGAGCAAAAGGAAATGCAATCATTCCTAAAAAAGATGTTGAATTACAGAAAATCAAGTGAAGCTATTCATACAGGAGAAACCAAACATTTTTCACCATTTAAGGGGACCTACTTTTTATATCGAACCAGAGGAGATGAAACGGTCGTGCATATTATCAATAAGAACAATGAACCTATTGTAATCGATTTGAAATATCATGAAGAAATGGGTTTAAAAGGCAAATCCCTTAAGAATGTTATCACAGACGAAATTACGGTTTGGGGAGATAGCATTAAATTAGACAAAAAAGGAAGTATAATACTAACTACAAAGTTTAAATGATGAAGCAAACATTCACGCCTTCCAACACTCATAAACCACAAACTTACTATTCATTGCAGTTACCTCTACTTGTTCGAATATTTTAATTAGGTGTGTCTTATAATTGAGGTGAAGGTTTGCAACACAAAGAAATCGACCATCTTCATGAAGGACTCTCTGTATACCGTGAAATAACTCTAAAGCCATCTCGATGTTGTTTTCATGTTCGATGTGGAAAGGAGGATTACAGATAACTAGATCAAAATAATCGCTCTCAATATCTACGAGCCTATCTGTATAATGATAGGTAGCTTCTTGATCTTGAAGATTGAGCTTTGCCGATTCATTAGCTAGGTAAGAATCATCTAAAAGGTGTAGTTCTAAATCTGATTTGAGTTGAGATACCTCATAAGCTAGAATGCCGTTCCCACTTGCTACATCCAATACGCTTTCGACCTGAGAATTCAATTCTATATTCTGGATTAAGAACTGTGTTGCATAATCGATATGCTTTGCTGAGAAAACACCATAATATTGTTTGATTTCAATCTTCTCACCATTTACATTTTCATGAGCGATCGTATTTATAATATTAGTGTCAACGTCTGTTTTGGGTTCTGAAAGTATGAGCAATCTAGACTTTTTCCATGCAAGACTCTGTTCTTGTACCTCAAAATACTCACCAGCAATTGTAATCATTTGCTTTGTGAAGTACTTGGTCATGAAACCACATATGACTTTTGTGTTTTTGGATGCTTTCTTATGAATTTGAATTAGATACAAACGAAATAAATCCATCGACTTCGGGATTTTTATAATAGCAAGATCAGTTGTACTTATATCATCAGAAAGAGGATTTTGGAAGTTCAGTTTACTCTTTTCTATATTATTGTCTTTTGCATTGCGAATGATTGCATCCTCTTGACTTTTATAATTACTAATGATGGTTGGATTACTATCCATAAGATGCAAAGAAAGGTAGCCAAACCTATCATTGTATACTGTCGCTTCATTTTGTTCTATTTCATGTTCTTTGATATAGTTTAGTATATAATCGTCAGCGGCGGAGTAAGACTTTAGCGATCGATTATCTGAAACGGGATATCTAGATATAGTTAGGTTTGTATTCAAATTTTTGCAAGTTTTGATTTGTATATAACATTGGCTATCAGCCCAGTAATAATGAATATAAATCCAATTACACTGATCCAGCCGTAAGTTTCGCCAAAGAACGTCATTCCTATCAATATGGTGAACGGTATTTCTATGTATTTCATTGGAGCTACAATATCTATTGTTTCCATTTGTGCTGCTATGGTCATGAAATATTGTCCTAAAAATCCTAAGAACCCAAGGAATCCTAATATAATCCAGTCTATACCAACTGGTTGCAACCATGTATTAAATGAACCGATTAATCCAACAATGGTACAGACCATCATGAAATAATTGACAATTACAATTGGATCATCTCGATCACCAATCTTTCTAATAATAACTACGACCAAGCCGCTCAGAGCTCCTGAAACAATAGCGAAAGTCAATCCTAGCATGGATAATGAAGGATCGAAGCCTTTAATCAATACTACACCAAACATGGAAGTCAGGAAGAACAACCATTGGACATGCATTATCTTCTCTCTCAATATCCAAAGAGCGAATAGTGCAGCAAATATCGGAGACATGTATCTGAATGTAACACATGTACCCAATGGCATAATTTTTATCGCCAAGAAATAGAGTAGGAGAGAAGTAGTACCTACTATAGCTCTAGTTATAAGTAGTTTTTTTTCATTTCCCCAGATACTGATTCTCTTCCTTATTATCAATGGAATCGTTATGAAAAGAGTGCCAGCTGCTCTAAAGAATGCAATCTGCCAAGCGGAATAATCATCAAGATATTTGACAACAAAGTTCATCGCAGCAAAAGCCAACATACTAAATATCATATACCGAATAGCTTTCCACTTTACACCCATAGAAAAATATCTGCACGCATGGCAATAGTAGGTCCAGGCTTGCCAGTATCCAAAACTCCTATGACTCCAGTCTTAGCGATTCCTGTATCAACATCAAGACCCATATCATTGAGTTCTTCAGCGATCAGCTTAACTGTTTCGAATTCTCTATTTGAAAGTTCTGGGTTTTCGTGAAAATGCCTTCTCCATTCAATAACTTGCTTTTCTAAGGCGACAGCCTTCCGATCAGCTTTATCATTTAAAGATTGTGCGTCGTTTTCTGGAATGAAAACGATAGACAGTAGTAATAGTAGCGAGAATATTTTTTTCATGGTGTACATTTAATTTCGTGAATATAGATAATAATTAAACATAGGAACATTTCAGACCTCAATGTTTTCTGTGGAAGCTAGGAATTGCATTTTGCCGAATCATCCCGCGAATTTTCAATTCACTACAATGGTCTACGTGTTTACTTCGTAAACCACTTGATCTCTGATTTGCTTGAATCGCTAAATCATCCCACGAATTTGCAATTCTCTACAATGATCAATTGCTATATGATGTTGACAAAAAGATTATATAAAATAACACAACAACCAAGTGGCTTGCGAAGCAAAAACGTCGGCTAGTATAGAGAATTGCAAATTCTCGGGCTAGCAAACACGTTGGTCAGTATAGTAAAATGCAATTTTACGGACTGACAGAACACCCCATCAACAAAGTGTGTAAAACATATTGCTCAAAAAGAAAGAATAAGCATTTGGTTGATCTGGCCGTTTTTTAAATTGGAAGCTAAAAGTGATAGCTCTTGATCGGCTTTCGCAGAAAAGGAGCAAAAGGGGCCAAAGGAATCGCGTCTGCCGTTTGATAATCTAAATAAATGATTACAATCTTTATATTCTATCTGCATATTTAGAAAGTAACATAATTTGAAAGACAGAATAAGCGTGAATTTCAGCGCAACAGCCGTTTATGGAGCTTTTGCGGAATAAAATCACCTTTAGGTTTCAGGTGAGTGATGGTAAGAGGGATGGCTTTCGAAGAAAACACCCGTTTCGCAGAAAACACACGTCGAAATTTTTGTTACTTTTTTTTCTCTAGATTATAAAAAGTATTTACCGATGGGCACTTTAAATAAAGATGCCTCGGCTGGAAAAAAGTAAGCTCGTCTGGCAAGACAAACATGGTTAGTGTACGATATTTTAGTTTTATATACAATCTAACTTACTATTATCCATATGTGATTGTGAAGTCAAATTG
>CAJXUU010000092.1 GCA_913061325.1 uncultured Saprospirales bacterium
AAATATCGCCAAAAGAAACATTTTTAGTGTTGAGGAGTTTTCGGAGTGGACTCATCTTTGTATAAATCAATTCATAAAATCCATGAGAACTTTCCTTGTGTTTATTGTAATATCATTTGTGGTATCATCTTGTACTTGGTTGAAGGAGCATGAATATGAGGGAGATTATTCTGATTACGACTATCCTTCATCTAAAATGAGTAATGGGATACCTAGCGAACCTGGGAAGTGCTATGCGAGATGTTTGGCACAAGATCAATATGAGTCAGATAGTATCTACATTTTAGAATATTCTGGTCTAAACCCTACCGAAATATTAGGTGTAGTATATAAAACAGTAACAACAGCACCTGCATCTACTAAATAGGAGAAGAAAAAAGCGGATGAAAATTGTCTTTCCGCTAACCCCGAAGATTGTTTGGTTTGGTGTTTAGTGAATGTACCGGCGGAAACTGTAGATTTTTATGTAGTTACTGACACAATATTAGTTAAAGACTTTATTGTTAAGTCGATAAATCAAAGCGTATTAATAAAATCTGGAGGGTTTACAGAATGGAAAGAAATAATATGTGCAGCGGATGTAACACCTCATCTTTATAAGGAAATCCAACTTAAGTTAAAGGAAGCTGGGTTTAATATAGAAGTCACTGGTGTTGTGAGTAAAGAAACAAAAGCGGCATTGGTCAAATTTCAAAGGGAAAATGGATTACCTGTGGGAGCCTTGGATATTGAAACTTTGCATGCACTAGGTTTGGATTTTTAGGATCTAAATCTTCATAGAATCAACGAGCTATCATTCTTTAGCAGATGAATCAAAAATTACTGAAGTCCAGGAAAAAATGCATCTTTAAAGTGATCTATCGTTTGATATGCAGGATTGTGATAAATAATAGCAATCACATCAAATCGAATTTCCCAGTCATGTCCAGTTTCTTCCATGTAAGCATTTGCGGCATCTATCATAAGTGCACGTTTGCGATCAGTAACAAAAGATTCGGGTCTGCCGAAGTAATCATTTGATCTGGTTTTTACTTCAACAAAAATGAGCACTTCGTCTTTTTTGGTAATAATATCAATCTCCGATCTACGATATCTCCAGTTTACCTCAATAATTTGGTATCCTTTTTTTAATAAGAAGTTTGTAGCGATTTCTTCTCCTTTTTTACCTAATTCGAGATGATTTGACATTTTCTTAGTGTATACTTAACAATAAGTAAGTTGTATTATAAAAAGTTTATATATTTTTACAGCCATTAATAATAACCAGTTAGATTATTAAATCGGTTACTTAATATTCAAATAAACGAAAATATAGAATAGTATGATGGATAAGTTGATAGAAAGGTTTCCAGCTCAGTTGGCAGAATCTTTGGAAATAGGTGAAGCGGCTACTATTACTGCACCAGAAAAAACGATAAATAAAATATATGTTGCTGGTCTTGGTGGATCAGGAATCGGTGGCGACTTTGTTGCAGAGATGGTAGCAGACGAATGTAAAGTACCATACTTAGTAGGCAAAGGTTATGGAATACCAGCATATGTAGACGAAAACACATTGGCCATCATATCTTCTTATTCTGGAAATACAGAAGAAACTTTAAGTGCTTTTGATCAAATAGAAAAGACAGGAGCAAAAGTAATTTGTATAGCTTCAGGCGGTAAAGTTATCGCACGAGCGAAAGAAGCGGGTTACGATTATATTTTAGTGCCTGGAGATTGGCCTTCTCCTAGAGCATGTTTAGGATTCTCTTTGGTCCAACAGATTTTTGTATTGCAGAAGCTAGGGTTTATCACTTCTGCTATATCAAGCCAGATCAAAACTGCTATCGATGTAATCAAATATGACCAAGACGATATCAAAAAAGAAGCGCTTGCAATAGCAAAAAAATTATATGGTAAAACGGCAGTCATCTATACTACTGATAGGATGGAAAGTGTAGCAATGAGACTGAGACAACAAATCAATGAAAATGCTAAGTTACTTTGTTGGCATAATGTGATCCCAGAAATGAATCACAATGAGTTAGTGGGTTGGAAAGCAGACAGACAAGATGTGGCAGTATTGTATATGAGAAATAAGGATGATCACAAAAGGAATGCTACACGCATTGACATCAACAAAGAAATCATTTCAAAGCTTTCTGCGTCAGTAACTGAAGTGCACTCAAAAGGGCAATCATTACCTGAAAAAATGCTTTATCTAGTCAACTTAGGGGACTGGGTAAGTTGGTTTATGTCTGAGATGCACGGAGTAGATAGTATAGAGGTAGATGTTATTGATTATCTAAAGGGAGAATTAGCAAAAGTATAGTACATTTGCATCCATAATCAGACAACTTTTGTCTGTATCTGATATATGGGGTATAAAAAGAAAAAAAGAAAAAAAGAAAGTAACAATGGTAAGTACATCTTACCATTGTTACTTTTTCTTGTGACCTCTTGGTCTATCATCTCAAGTGTTAAAGATAAAAGCCCAACTGCTCTGATAGCAGATGCATATGGATGGATCTTAGGCAAAGAAGTTTCAAACCCCAATAAAGCGGAATTAAAGGTTATCATCGATCAGAAATCCTACTTGATTGATAGTCTATCCAACACCATAGAAGAACTTCAAGACAAGAGTCCGTATCGTACTGCTATAGTCAATACGACAGCAAATGAACTAAATCTTAGGTCTCAACCAAATTTATCATCTGAAGTAGTTATAAAAATCCCAGACAGTAGTGCAGTCAAAATTTTATATTTTGATGAAGAAGTATTGGTTTTAGAAGGGGAAACAGGAAAATGGTGCAAAATCAGATACGCTGACAAAGAAGGATGGGTTTGGGGTAATTATTTGTTATTGGAGTAATTGATTTTGCGACTATTCCTATTTAAATGACATTTATAATCCGAAAAACCTGAAGGGTTTTATAAAGAATCCATTGAGAAATATCAAAAAGCAAATGAAAACGAGGCGAGTAATTATTCTATCTCTTGTATTAATGCAATCCATTTTCAATCTATCCTATTCTCATTGCGCTCTACTATTAAATGTATTTAGTTAGGAGTATTTTTTAATTAGTTTAAGAAATCTTCATCCTTTAAAAAAGATTGCCAGTCTTCATCTTCAAGAATAAAATCTATTTCAATAACATTATTCTTCAAACTTCTCTCTAGGAATTTCAATGCTTCTTTTTTATTTCACTCAACTGCTAATATTAATGCATTCATCGAATTTCAAATCATAATAGTAGAAAAATTATACACATCAATTACAATTGATTTAATTTTATTTTCATGACAAAAATCTACTCTCATCTTCCTAGTTGGTCTATATTTCGTTTAAAAACAGTTCTATTTATATGCCTTTGCATACTTTTATCAATTGGCAATGCACAATCCCAACAAGGTCTAAAGGCTGAATATTATGATGGCACAAATTTTAACCGATTGGTGGCTACTAAATATGTAGACAATATTGATCAAAGCTGGTATGATAAGCCGCCAGCTGAGGGCATGGATCCATATGAATGCTCTATTCGATGGACAGGTAAACTCAAAACAGCAAAGCCAGGAACCTATACTTTCTCAGCTCAAGTAGATGATGGCATTAGAGTCTGGATAGATGATCAGCTAATAATGGATCAATGGGATCTTAATGACGTGGGTGTTTTCAAAGGGACGACAGATCTCGTGGCGCATAAGGAATATGACCTTAAAGTAGAATACTTCAATGGAATGTTGGAAGGCGAAGTTCGATTACTTTGGAAGAAGAATAAAGAAGACCCGAGTTGGCACGAAAGGGTGTTTGGAGATGATATTGAATTCACAGTGATTCTAGCTGAGAATTTTCTATCACCTACCGAAACTATTAAAATTGACATTGAGCCTGAAGTTAAACCTAAGAAAATAGTAAAGCAAACTCCTCCCAAAAAGAAACCGAAACCAATCCAAGTTAAAAAAGAAAACACGGTAAATAAACCTCATCAAAATACGGTAATACGACAACCAAAAGAGGTTAAAAAAACAGAGATTGCAAAACCTATTGTAAGTGCTAAAGTGGCGGAGAAATTCATTCCCAAAAATGTACAATTCGAAAAGGGGAATACGAATATTCTGGAATCATCTTACGAAGAATTGGATGCTTTTATCAAATTTTTGCTAGATCATCCACTACTAGAAGTGAAGGTTGAAGGACATACAGATGTAGTTGGAGATGCTGAATTGAATCTAAAACTGTCAAAAGATAGGGCCATAATGATATCAGAATATCTCACAGACAAAGGTGTGGCAAATGATCGGATTGAAACGGAAGGTTTCGGAGGGAGTCAACCCTTAGTGATCCCAATAAAAGGGAAGTATCATCCTGCTAATCGGCGTGTTATATTTATATTGGAGGGCTTATAGGAAAGTATAAGCCTAACGCTAGACCGTACTCTTTTCCTATTTAGTGGTAAACATCCATTTGAAAAAAAAATAGAAATACTTCATGAAATTTAGTGTTATTTAATCTAAAGTTGCTAAAAAAGGGCAGTAAAAAATCATTTAGCTTCCTTTCCTATATTCCAATGGAGTCATTCCTTCTTCTTTTGAAAAAAGTCGGGAGAAGTATGCAGGATCTTCGAATCCAAGATCGTAAGCGATTTCTTTTACATTTTCAGTGTTATATTTTAGAGCTCTTTTTGCTTCTATAATTAGCCGTTCTCTTATCACTTTTGTAGGCGTTGGGTAGCCAAGCGCATTGAGTTTTTTGGTAAGTGATTTTGGGGAGATGAATAACTGGGCTGCATATTCACTTACTGAATGTATAGTGCGAAATTGTTTGTCTACCAAAGCAATAAAGTCTATAACAGTTTGATTTTTTTTATGCGTTTCTACCCCTTTTGATAATTCTTGTTTATCAATATGTCTAAGAGTTTGTATCATAAACATTCTAAGATACGTCTCAAGCATCTCTCTATGAGCATTGCCAGGATTCTCAAATTCCATGATTAGATTGTCTATGAGAGAAGAGAAAATTGGGACGTCAGATTGAGGAATTGAAACACCAGTAGCACGGTGCACATTATTGAAGAGGAGACCATTGCACGCGATTTCTTTCCCATGTGTTTCTACACAATAGAATTCTTTATCAAAAGATATTTCATAAGCTAATTTTACTTTTTCATTTCTAACTGAAAATATTTGACCTGGAGAAATACAAAATACTCCAGACCCTTCGATATCAAATGTGGTAAAATCAATATCATATGTACCGCTCCCATCCTCAATCCAGTAAATCTTGTAATAATCGCTGACTTGATTTTCAATAGCCGAACAATGAATATCTACACTGATCCTATTGACTGCAAAATGTGGATGATGTTCCAGTACATTTTTGTCTTTATATTTATAGTTACTTATGGTACGAATTGACATGTTGTATTTTCTATTGGAAGTGATTTAAAAACGTAGGTTAAAATGATTTGTATACGCTTGGTTATCAATTTGAAGCGATTTTTAAGAAGCATAGCCATAGCTACGCGACGAAAAATTGGGAAAACTTGATAATCAATGATATGCAAAGGAATTAACATTATGTTTTTAAAACACTTCAATAGCTGCTCAGTGCCCTGAGTGGCTATTTTTTTAGCCCGAAGTTATCTGGGCTAGTTATTTTTGGATTTTCCATAGAATAATGGAATAAAATTTGTCGTTATTATTTCCGAACAAAAAATTAACACGTATTAACCATTTTCGATTTGCCGTTTTACTCGGGATCAGTATATCATTAACTAATTACTCCAAAGAGTCAAATGTTAAGGAAGTAGATACTTTAGAAAGTATATTCTCTATTGCAAGGAGCGATATTGATCAATTTGATAATAGTACCTTTGTTGTCCACCTATAGATTTATTGATGGCCATAAAAGATGATCTCGGAAGTAGAGATTGGTTTCAGTCAAGTTATTCTGATATCTACGATAGATATGGAGCGATAAGATGGAATTATGCATATTTTAGTGTGAATGATGAGCATCGATATTTAGTAAGTCTTCCTTTCGTGGATTCTGATCATACGATATTGGGAATCATGTTTGTGCAAGGTCACGATGATCATTATGACTATTCATTTAGATCTAGAAACCAACTATTCGAAGTAGCTATCGATGAAAATTATGAATACGAAGATGCGATAAGTAATATAGCACTGCTGACCCTTAATTCTCTTGAAATCTCACGTAATCATGTTGTGATCGATCAGTATAATAGTTTTGCTAGAAGTTTCAGTGAATACGCTATGTCTATTTCTACACCAAGAACCTACTTTACTACTTGGACTACTATAGAATGGGCAGGTACATATGAAGGATTTCCAATTGCTGAATATGCAGAATTTAAGGCTTTAGTGCCATGTGGAGTTGGCGGCGGCGGTACTCCGTTGGATGATTTTTTTAGTGAAGATAATAACCCAGATAATAACTCTGGTGGTAATACTAACAACAACCACAATGAAGACAGAGAAATAATTATTGCAGAGATAGATAATTTGTTAGCAAATCTGGAAGAATGTGATAAAATTACGATATCAGCGGAGGCAAAGGAGTTAATAGCAGATCAAGCGAATATAATGGATCCATGTCAACCAGATAAAACAGTACAGGAGTTGATAGAGGAATTGATTACTTTATTTGTTTAAATAAAGAAGGTATTAATGATGCAGGCAATGAGATAACGGATTTTAATAATATTGATGTGACTGATGGGATTATTGATGAGGATGATGTGTCTAAGATTTTGTCTGGTGTTGAATGGATAAAAACGAATTTAACAGATGAAAGGTTGAAGTGTATTTTTGATAAACTTATGAAAGATGAAAATGAAATATGGTGCTCAACATTCAAAAACTTTATTGGTAAAGCCTCAGAAGGGCTATGGGTTCAAAATAGCGATGAATTGGGAGCATATGCACAGGCTACAAATTTTTCAAACTTAGGCTTTTTTCAAATTATTTTTAATGAAAACCAAATGGCTGATCATTGTGAAATAACCATTATCGGAGCATTTTTACATGAAGGAATCCATGCGGAAATGTTTAGGCAATTAAATAATCCAGATATCGATCCAAATGATCTTCCATTAATTTGGGATATTTATGATGAAACAATATCTGATCATGATAATATGTCTTCTTTTTATATATTAAATTTGATAGAAGCCCTTCGTTCAATATACGGCAATGAATATACCGATTTGGAATATGAAGCTATAGCTTGGCATGGATTAGGAAACATTAACGGTGAAGAAGTTAATACGAGTGCTTGGACAGACTTAACTAAAGAGAAGCAAGATATTTTAATTGATGCTTTTGAAACCCTAAATAAAGATTGTCAAGACGATGAATGTAAATAAAATAGTTCTCATTTTGTTAATAGCATTTGCATATGGTTGTCAGGAAAAAAACATACCAGTTCCTGATGGTATTTACTATAGTTATAACAATCATAGTTTAGTTCGCTTTCAAAATGATTCACTCACACTTATTGAGGACAGTCTATCCGGTATTTGCGAAACATTTGTTTTGAATAATGGAATATATAAGGGCATTACTAGAGGTGCTTCAGTATATGTATTAAATAAGGGATCAAAAATATTAGTGCGTAAAGAAAATAGTAACAGCAATGAGTATGTTCATCAAATTGTTCCTAAATGGGATAGTATTCAACTATTGAATAAACGTCGTAAGACAAGGTGGACAAAGTTATTTGATGATAAGAAAGATGGACAATATTCTGATTCAGATATTGCCTGTATAATTTCTCTAAAAAAAATTCAAATGACACCCATACAAACTACTGATCAAAACCCTTTACAAATGATGTTATTTAAAGATGGTGAAATATTTACTTCGGAGGGTTCAGTAAATTGGATCTGTTTAGATGTTTTTAATCCTTCATAGAATTTTACCAAGAAACAAACATCTATAAAATAGATCTTGTGATCTCTATTTTCAAATCAAATTGGGATGAGAATGTTACGAACTTCACTTAATCTTGCAATTATTTTGCTGTTTTGCTGTTTTATGGTTCTTCTCAGTAATTTTTAATGTACTAAACAATCAATTTTATCTAGGTTCAGACGGCAAATACCCTATTGATTGTAATTGGTGATATAGATTTAGGAAAAGTAATCTGTGTTCACAATTCATCCAATTCCTGGGGATGCCAATAATGAGCTGAATAATCCACAACCTTCCAGTTTTTGATCTTTATTCCCTCTAATTCCAACCTAACCTGCATCGTTTCTGGAGTAGGGAATGCATTTCTTCCTGACAGTTCACCTTTACTATTGAGCACTCGATGAGCTGGGATACTGTCATCCATAAAATCGATCTGTTTCAATGCCCAACCTACCATTCTTGCTGAGCCTAGATGGAGATAATCGGCAATAGAACCATAGGTACTAAACTTACCAACAGGAATTTGGCGAGTGATATCGAAAACTTTTTCGTAGTAAGACATATTTATTTCTTTCAGTGTTGTTATTGATACACTCCTACAAATTTAGCAAATCAAACAAATAGAAATATCTTTGCACTATGGAAAGACACGAAATAAAGAGAACTGATGTAAACGAACTAGGAGAATTCGGACTGATAGATCACCTTACGGTGGATACAGATGTCAAAAGATCTTCTACCTTGAAGTCAATAGGAGACGATGCAGCAGTGCTTAAAAATCAAAATGAAGTCACTGTGGTATCTACGGATATGTTGGTAGAAGGGATCCATTTTGATCTTATGTATACTCCGCTGAAACATCTCGGTTACAAAGCTATCGTGGTCAATCTATCTGACATATGTGCTATGAATGCGATCCCATCTCAAGTAACAGTATCATTAGCGATATCAAATCGATATTCTGTCGAAGCATTAGAAGAACTGTATGAAGGGATCAATCTTGCTTGTAAAATGTACAATGTAGATCTAGTAGGAGGTGATACGACATCTGTAAATAAAGGAATGGTGATCAGTGTAACTGCAATTGGACAAGCAAAAGCGGATGATATTGTATATAGATCAGGCGCTAGAGTTGGAGACATCATATGTGTTACAGGTGACCTGGGAAGTGCATATTTAGGATTACAAATTTTAGAAAGAGAAAAACAAATCTACAAGGAGTCTCCCGAGATCCAACCAGATCTCGGAGAATTAGACCATATTGTAGGTCGTCAGTTAAAACCAGAAGCAAGAATGGACTCTGTAACACATATGGCTAAAGTAGGTCTAAAACCAACATCGATGATAGATATAAGTGATGGTTTGGCTTCAGAACTGTTCCACATTTGCAAGCAATCTAATGTAGGAGCATATGTAGAAGAAGCAAAAATATCAATCCATCCACAGGCGGAAGAACAAGCCATCGCATTTGGGATCAATCCTATCACATGTGCTCTTAATGGAGGGGAAGATTACGAGCTCTTATTTACTGTTAGTCCGGATGACCTAGAGAAAGTAAAATATATGCCGGATGTATTTCTGATAGGTGAGATAGTACCAAGTGGAGATGGTATAACATTGCATACCACAAGTGGGAATGTGCACCCTCTAAAATCACAAGGTTGGAATCACTTTGATGAAGATGAATTAGATGATTGAAATTGAAAGTAAAATGGAATACTGTTCCAATTTAATTACTAGTTTTGATTACCGAAAAGGATAATATCGAATGAGCAAATTTGTAGTAAGTGCCAGAAAATATAGACCAACTGCTTTTGATGAAGTAGTAGGGCAGATGCATGTGGCTAAGACATTAAAAAATGCACTTCAAACGGAGCAGTTAGCTCATGCATTTTTGTTTTGTGGTCCTAGAGGTGTAGGTAAAACTACCTGCGCGAGAATCTTAGCAAAAGTTATCAATTGCGAGAATCCAAAGAATAAAGTTGATCCTTGTAATGAGTGTAGTTCATGTCAATCATTCAATGATAATGCATCGTTCAATATCATAGAGCTGGATGCTGCATCTAATAACTCAGTAGAGCACATCCGAACTTTAATCGAACAAGTAAGATTCCAACCTCAACAAGGAACACATAAAGTATTTATCATTGATGAGGTACATATGCTATCTTCTCAAGCCTTCAATGCGTTTCTGAAGACATTGGAAGAGCCGCCTCCCTATGCAATATTTATTCTTGCGACCACTGAGAAGCACAAAATCATACCAACAATACTTTCTAGATGTCAGATTTTTGATTTTAAGCGAATACAAGTGGCAGATGTAGTAAAGCAACTAGAGCACATATGTATTCAAGAAGGAAAAACAGCTGATCCAGAAGCACTGCATCTCATCGGGCAGAAGGCAGATGGAGCAATGAGAGATGCGCTATCTATTTTTGATAAAATAGCAAGTGCTTCGGGTGAACATATTACATATAAAGATGTGATTGCTAATCTTAATATCTTGGATTACGAATATTATTTCAAAGTTGTAGATGCATTTTTAAGAGAGGATTTGAGTGATGTGCTCTTGATTATGGATGAGATCATGAGATCAGGGTTCGAGCCAGATCAATTGATCCAAGGATTGGCAGATCATATGCGGGATCTTTTAGTATGTAAAGATGGACGTACACTTGGATTATTAGATGTATCTGAATCTTTGAAGACTAGATATCAACATCAAGCGGCATTGACAAGTAAGTCAGTACTTTTAACAGGTTTAGATATTCTGAATCAATGTGATGTTACGCTTCCAAGATCTAAGAATAAACGACTCTACACAGAAATAGCTTTGAGCAAGATTAACTTTGCTAATCGTGCAATCGAGGCAAATTTAATGTCACCATTGGGAAGCGCTGAAAAAAAAACTGAAATTGTAATTGAATCGAAAAGTATACCTGAATCTAGTGCTCCTATAAAAAAACTAGAACCGACTCCTGCTGCTGTGGATCCTGTTCAAAGTCAGGAATTAGGTAGTCAAGTAGCTCAAGAGCACTCTCCAGAAACGGTAACTCAGTCACAAAATCCAAAAAGTGAAGAAGCGGCAGATGTAATACAGAATACTGTACCTGCGTCTCAAGTTGTTCCACAAAAACCAATAGAAAATCAAGCTCGTCCGATAGAAAATAATCAACAAAATAAAGAGGAAGCACCTGCCCTTACTCAAGAACCTACTCCAACGTCAGAATCTATATCGAGTCCAAAAAAAGAATCAGTAACGGATGAATTACTTTCATTTGGTAAACCAAGCGGTATAGATGATATACTTGCTTCTGTAGTACAAGAGGAAGCTCAAATTGAAGAGTTAAGAAAAGGTTTAAATCAAGAAACAGTGCAAAAAATATGGTCTGAGTATGGATCTACACATGAGTCTCCAAGTACAAAAGCGATGTTGGAAATGGCTATTTTGGTATTGGAGGGAAAAACTATTCATATAACAGTGCCAAGTAATCACTATAAAAATATGGTTATAGAGGAAGATCCTCTAAAAGAGTTACTTCGTACTAAATTAGGGACACCAGATCTAATGATGAAGCCGATAGTGGATAGGTCTGCTTTTCCAGATATCTCCTTAGAAAAGCCAAAAGTACTTATGTCTGCCAAAGAAAAGTATCAATACTTAGGAGAAAAACACCCGTCATTAAGAACCTTAGTTGAAAAGTTAGAATTAAGACCTGATACAGGAGGAGAGCATTAGTTCTTATACCTAATAGTTTGTCTAAATATATTCGATTATTTTAGCACTTGAATTCGATTAAAATTATGAGAACTATTAAACTTGTTTGTTTGCTTTTATGCACATCATATTTATGTGCCCAGTCTCCATATGTGCTACCGGGAACATTGACGGATGAGATAGCTGATCGATGGGAAATCCTCTATGATTTTGATCATAATTTTTTTTCTACCCAAAGAAACCGAGCAAGAAAGGATATAAATTGGTTAGCACATTGTCTTAACAGCCAGGATTTTAGAAATGCAAAATCAATAAACATCAGTAATCTGGATGGGTATGATATCAATTATATTCTTAATGATAATGCTGAATTTGATTTAGAAAGTTATTATTCGGAAATCAAAACTTCTAAGACTAAAGAGAAAGTATATGACAGTACTGGAGTGTTCTATTATTTGGAGAAAAAAGAAGAAAATATCGAAGGGACTCAGTTCAATGAGAAGAAACCTATCTTAAAGTATTTTTATAAATCTAGTGCCAATTTTTTTGAAATTCACAACGATAATTTTGATTTCATTGTAAATCCTATTCTTAATCTTAGATATGGGAATGCTTTTGATGATGCTAATGTAATATTTCAGAACACCCGAGGTGTAGAGATGCGAGGATTGATTGATAAGAATATCTATTTTTATACCAGTCTTTTAGAAAACCAAAGAGGATTTAATAATTATATCAACCAGAGGATTGATAGGGATTGGACCATTCCAGGGCAGGGGTTTTATAAACCATTCCAGAGCACTGTGCTGGATAATCTTAATGGATATGATTATCTCAATGCGCAAGCATATGTTGGTATCAATGCAACAAAAAGTGTTGCTATAGAATTTGGACACGGAAATCATTTTATAGGCAATGGGGTTAGATCTCTTTTCCTATCAAATTATGGACACAACTACTTCTATCTTAAATTTAATACTAGGATATGGAAGTTTCATTATCAAAACTTATTTGCTGAGTTGGCCCCAATAGCGAGTGCCCAGAATCCGGGTGATAAGGTATTGCCAAAAAAATATATGGCAAACCATTATTTATCATTTAGACCAAATAAAAATTTAGAGTTTGGTTTGTTTGAAGCTGTTGTGTTTTCTAGAGAAAACACCTTTGAGTTTCAATATCTAAATCCTGTTATACTTTATCGTACTGCCGAACAATTTTTAGATAGCCCTGATAATGTGCTGATCGGGCTTAATGGAAAGTGGAATATTAAGAATAGATTCCAACTCTATAGTCAATTAATTTTAGATGAATTTAATCTGGGAATGCTTAAAGAAGGCAATGGCTGGTGGGCTAATAAATATGGACTTCAAATTGGTGCAAAAGCAATAAACCTATTTGGACTTGATCACTTGGATGCACAAGTAGAATATAATTTAGTGCGGCCATATACTTACGCTCATAGAGACTCGCTTGTAGATTTTCCATCTGTTTCAACAGCAAGTTATAGTCATCATAATCAACCACTTGCCCATCCTCTTGGAGCAGGTTTTAGAGAATTACTAATAAACGTAAGCTACAGGCCTAGTAAAAGGCTCTTCGTTACTTCTAGGGTAATTACATCTACATTTGGACAAAATCCAGATGGTAAAAATTTTGGAGGCAACATTTTATTAGTTTCTGGATCAAGAGAAATGGATTTTAACAATGAAATTGGACAAGGTATAAATACAAAAATGCTATCCCTTAATCTTGATGTCAGTTATCAAATAGCTCATAATTATTTTATTGACCTTAATTTTCTTTACAGAAAATCTGACGCAGATTTAGATGCGCTTGATATTGAAACTAAATACATAGGGGGTGGATTTAGGGTTAATATTGGACAAGTAAGATTAGACTATTAGTGAAAGCATGTTTTCGCATTGAGGAATACCACCTTATTTAATGTATACACATCTTTGTACTGCGGACACATTTACATGACTTTATTACAATTTGGTTGACCTACAATATATCTTTGGCAGCTTAAGGAATGAAACAATAATAAAGTTACATTCTTCTGCTTGATCTTTTTCCCTTCTTCTGCGTTAAAAAGCCTCGCCTATGCGATGCATAGCCTACGTTTTTTGCCTTGAAGAATGAATAAATATCAGCACATAAAAACGTACTTTATTAATGCATCATTCCTAAGCAAACTTTCATTATCATTGTGAATGAATTTACCGCATTTCGTAGCCAAACGTATTGCTTTTTCTAAGTCTAGATCCTTTACTAAGGTCATCGTGAAAATTGCGATTGCGGCCATAGCTTTAAGTTTATCAATTATGATCTTGACTACCATGATCATCAGTGGTTTCAAAAACGAGATTTCTACAAAAGTTTTTGGATTCTGGGGCCATATACATATCACAGATGTAAATGTCAATAGGTCGTTTGAGCAAATTCCAATTTCTAAATCAGCTGAATACATTCCAAATATAGAAGATATTGAATGGTTAGAGTACCAAACTCCCGTAAAAGTACTGGGTTACGAATTAGCAGGGAGGTATACTACAACAAGGACAAATGGAGGCGTGAAACATGTCCAACCGTTTGTTTACACTGCTGGAATTATAAAAACTAAAAAAGATTTCGGTGCTATTCAGTTAAAAGGGGTAGATAAAAAATTTGATTGGGACTATCTCCCAAATTTCATCATCGAAGGTGAGTCATTAGACCTTAAAGATGATGTAAGTAGTGGTATTATAGTTTCTAGTATTACTGCCAACCAAATGCAGCTCAAAGTTGGGCAAAGGATAAAAATAACAACTTTAAAAAACAATGAATCGCTCAACAGAGCATTTGTAGTGAAAGGAATTTATAATACTGGGCTTGAAGAGTATGACAAACAATTTGCGATTATAGATATGAGAAAAGCTCAAGGAATGCTGCAATGGGGAACAGATGACGTTTCTGGAATTGAAGTTTTCCTAGAAGATATTGCAGATCTGGACATTATAAATGAATACCTTTATAACGACGTGGTTCCTAGCCGGATATATACTGAAACTATTAGTAGTAAATTTCCTTCTATTTTCGAATGGTTGAAACTTCAAGACATCAATGAAAACTTACTACTCTATTTGATGATAATTGTTGCTGTGATCAATATGATAACTGCCTTATTGATTTTAATTCTAGAGCGTACGCATATGATTGGTCTCCTAAAAGCACTTGGAAGTACAAATTGGCAGATTAGAAAAATCTTTTTATACAACGCTGGTTACATTATATTCTCTGGTATTATTGTAGGTAATATTCTCGGACTCGGAATAGGATATATACAATATACTACTCATTTCATCACTTTGGATGAGGCAAGCTATTATCTTTCTTATGCACCGATATTATTTAATTGGAAGTCTATTATATTGATAAACATTTTTTGTTTTTTATTTACGCTTATATTTTTGATAATACCCACATATCTTGTAACAAGCATAAGTCCAATCAAGACTTTGAGGTTTGAATAATATATACTCACAGATCAACTTCCTAAAGCAATCAATTGTGTATTTGAGATCTACTTATTGGATGCGAATTAGACGATTTATCTTTCATATTACATTTCAAAAAACAGCATACAATATAAAAGCAACCGGCTTTATCGACTGGACTAATGAATTATTTTTTTACATGATAGATTTGATTCTTTTACCTGAAATTTACGAAAATATCGTATCAATATTCAAGTCAGATTATAGATTTCTCTCCGAAGAAGAAAAAAAAATTACACGAAAATATTTTGGTGATTCTATAAAAGTGGATTTTGTTAGAATTAATTCTCAAATGTCGAAACGTATAGGAAGAAAGGTATATGCTTATGTTACTCTGAATACAATCAACTACAACCAAGATATAACTAAACCAATATTTCTACATGAAATGGTCCATATCTGGCAATATCAAAGATTTGGTTCGATGTATATCTACAGAGCACTTAAAGCACAGTATTCAAATGAAAAATACGATTATGGGGGGCTAGAAAAATTGTATTCAGCTATGATTAATCATCGACAATTTATTGATTTTAATTTTGAACAACAAGGGGCTATTGTGGAAGACTATGTGAGACTTTCAGAACATCCAGATTCATTTCGAAGTCCTTTAGTAAAAGCTAGTTATGAATACTACATATCTCAGCTACTATACTGATACAATTTCAACAAATGCAGTATAACAAATGAATAATAATAAAAATTAGCTCACGATTCTTGTTTCTATGCTGTTCCCTTCACAATACTTTTTAAGAAATTCATTGGCAATTTCTAAAGCACTCTCTAAATTATTATTCCCATAAAAATCATAGTAAACTAGAAGTAGGTTGCTGGTATCTGTAGCAACCATAGTTCTCACTGAATCACTAGTTGGTGTTCCGAAAAAACCATGTTCATCTCTTACCCCAGGCATAAATTCAATATTAAGCGCCCCTCGTCCTATAGCTTTATAGATATTTGCATCGCCGATATCAAGAGTAACTGACCCTATGATTTTTGAAACATCAAAACCACCTATAGAAAACTGTGAAGTCATGGAGAGTAAGTTTATAGTATCAACAATGTTATTGATTTTATATAACCCTTTCCCCTGCCTTACTCTCCTTAACAAAGCTTCCGCTGATGGTCGATATCGGCTTGGCTCTTTCCCACATACTTTATAAGCTTTGCGCGTTTCATCAATTACTTCTAATTTTGATTCTGTGATTGATTGCAATTTCTTCCTAAATTCAATTTCAACATCTTCAGTTTTTGAAAGTAAATCCAATGAAGAATCTTTCGTTTTGACCTTGGAAAACACGATTCCTATTCTGCAATTCGGAAGAATATTTTTAATATTTTCGTCTATGTTAAATGTTAAAGTCATAGTTTATAGAATAAAATGTGGGCAACCATTCAAATAAAGTCAAAAGTATAAACTTTATTGTGATACTAAGATGTAAGCAATGGGATCACTGGAAGACGAAATAAAACAAAGTAAGTTTAAAAGCCAAATACAAAAAGGATTTCTAAATATTCTTTATACGTCCAATTATTTAAGAGACAAAACCGCTCCTTTTTTTAAAGAAAACGGCATTCTACAACAACATTACAACATACTTAGAATCGTAAAAGGTAAAAAAGATGAACCTACTTCTCCTGGTCAAATAATAGAAGTGATGCTTGATAAAGGTCGTGATTTAACTCGATTAGTTGACAAACTTGTTAAAATTGGTTATCTCGAAAGAAGAACTTCACCCACTAACAGAAGGAAGGTTGAAATATTTATTACACTTGAAGGTGAAAATATTATCGAAATAATTGATCTTAAAATCACCAGGTTCTATTCTGACTTAGGAATAAATGAAGGCGAAGCAGAAATTCTGAATAATTTGCTCGACAAAATTAGAACTTAGTTTCTAAATCTTGATCTTCAGGTGGCATTTTTGAAATATACATTATTATTAGCCCACCGAAAAGCATGACAAGTTTGATAATAAGACTGATGCCTGCACCAAATGATTGAATCCAACTTAAAAATGTAAGCTGAAGCCCTACAAGACTAAGCACTATAGCCATAAAGCCTGCAAAAAACAGCAAAAAGCCTATAATTGTAACATATCCTTTTTTCATAAATACAACTCTAATAATATCCTGTAAATCTACAATTATAGTTTGATCATAGCATGTTCTTTTATGATGAACATGTCATATCAACATCATATTCTATTCCTTCCTTCGGATTAGTTGGCTGAATAAACTGAAAGGTTTAATTTGCATCAAATTCTAATCAAAAAATGTCAGACCAACTCAAATTAATCGAATGCCCAAGAGATGCAATGCAAGGCATTCATGATTTTATAGATACTGATCTAAAAGCAGATTATATCAATAGCTTACTGCAGGTTGGATTTGATACTATTGATTTTGGAAGTTTTGTATCTCCCAAAGCTATTCCACAAATGAGAGATACAGCGGAAGTCCTTTCGAAACTTGATCTTGACAATACTGAATCTAAGTTATTAGCCATTGTTGCTAATATGAGAGGCGCAAATGATGCTTCTCAATATAGTGAAATTGGATACTTAGGCTATCCTTTTTCCATTTCGGAAACATTTCAATTGAGAAATACAAACGCTACAATTGAAGAATCCCTTGAAAGAGTAATGCAAATACAGGACTTATGTGGCAAAACCGATAAAGAACTTGTTATATATATTAGTATGGGTTTTGGTAACCCATATGGAGATGAATGGAATGTAGAAATATGTCAAAAATGGGTAGACAGACTAGCTGAAATAGGTATAAAAATAATGGCTCTTTCTGATACTATAGGTGTTGCAAATTCAAGATCGATTTCTTACTTATTTTCAGATTTGATACCATCTTTCTCTAATGTAGAATTTGGAGCGCACTTGCATACACGACCCGACGCATGGGAGGATAAGATCATAGCTGCATATGATAGCGGATGCAGAAGATTTGATTCAACTATCAGTGGATATGGCTGTCTCTTATACACATCTCCGAGCCCACGAGACAGGCAGAAATCTCG
>CAJXUU010000093.1 GCA_913061325.1 uncultured Saprospirales bacterium
TCTACACTATCCTCTTCGTCGGCAGCGTCAGATGTGTATAAGAGACAGAGTAATAATAGCTAGACATGAAAAAGATAGGATAGAACCGCCAAAGAAACTAAGGATCTCTAAAATGAAAAAATATATCTGGCATAAAAAAATGTTACTTTTTAAAGAGGAGTTTGCATTTAGTGAAATATCAAATATTCAATATTCAATTGGGTATAGGTCTGAGCAAAAAATGGATAGATATGTGGAAGGTGATTTGTATTTAATAACTAATGATAAGAAAAGGAATAAAATCTTTACAATAGAGAAAATCATCAAAGGTCAACAAGAGTTAATTGAGTTTGATATGTTAAAAGACCTAGAACACTTAATTAGAATAATAGAAGACGAAACAGGACAAAAATACTCTTAACACTATATATGACATAAGCCTCAATTTGGGTCCAGCAATTAGCAAATATTATTATACGTTCTGCAAATAACTTGCGAATTTAATCCATATTATAATTAAAAAAAATGAAATTTTCTCTTATCCTAATATTTCTACTTTCCTCAATTTTAATCCATTGCCAGGAATCTAATTTTTACAATCCAAGAGGGAATTGGTTTTCTTTTGGTCAAGACACTAAAAGAACTGCGTCCATAAGCTACGGAGATATTGATAATGACAATGATATAGATATCGTATTTGCAAATGGTAGGCACTGGGCAGATCAAAATGAAGTTTATCTAAATACAGGGAACGGTAGATTCAATGTTTCATTTGATTTGGGGTTTTATAAATCAACAAGTTATGCTGCGGAAGTTTGTGATTTGAACAATGATGGACACTTAGATATTGCAGTTGGTAACGACAAAGCTCCTAACAGAATTTTTATAAACGATGGTACTGGGAAATTTGAAGAAATGGGAAGCTTTGGAAATGATTTTTCTTCAACCAGAAACTTAACCATTGGGGATATTGACAACGACAACGATTTAGACATAATGATCACCAATCGGGGCCAAAGAAATGAGATCTGCCTTAATGATGGAAATGGACTTTTCACTAAAACAATATTGTTTGGAGAAGAGGATGACTCTACCATTGATGTCAAGTTGTTGGATATAGACAATGATGGAGATATGGATTTGATTTTAGCAAATCGTGACGAACAACAAAATTATATTTACTTAAATGAAAATATGAGCTTCACAAAGAAAATTAAATTTGGAACTGGAAAAGACGAAACAAGAACAGTTGCTTTAGCTGATTTTAATAAAGATGGATACATTGATATACTAACTGGGAACATAGAACAAAAAAATCAAATTTATTTCGGAGATAGGAATTTAAGATTTGAATCCTTTGTTGATTTGGATTCCATTGAAGATTCTACTTATTCTCTTGATGTTGGCGATTTCGATAATGATGGAGACATTGACATTGTTATTGGGAATTCAATAGAATCTAATAAGATCTATGTTAATGATAATGGCTCCTTCACTAAATTCGATTTAAGCAGTAATTTATTTAAAACCTACGATATTAAATTCATAGATATTAATAATGATACCTATCTAGATGTAGTTGAAGCAAATTCTGATGCTTTGAATTTATACTACTTTAATTCTATTCCTAATCAAAAGAAATAGAAAAGTGAACGCCTATCAAAGCGCTAATCGGTAATATCCAATAAGATGTGTTACCACATATCCATTTCACATTAAACAAAGATGGCTTCAGAATGTATGGAGGAGAATTCATATTTGACGATGATTCTGTTTTTATTGCAAATGGTAATATTGAACAAGTTCCTTTGGAAAAACGGAAAGGTTTGAAAAATCCAAAACAATATTAGATTGTAATACCGATGCAAAGGAAATGAATTCAGACTTGCTTCATAATAATTAACATGCTGACAATTTGCAAGGTGGATTATTTTTTTAACTCAATAATTCGCCTTACTTTATTGCTTTTAATTACAAACCATTACAATGAAGTTATTTTATTTTAAGAGGATTTATAGATGTTTTATTTTGCTTGTTTTGATAAGCGGCCATTTTGTTTCTTTTGGGCAGGATGTAACACTAAAAACGCAAGCTGCTGTGGATGCATTTGATCCTATGACAACTGTTGTGAATGGGGATTTACGGATTGGGGGCTCACCACAAGGAAGTTCTAATATTACTGATCTCACATCCCTTTCGAATTTAATAAACGTTACAGGAGGGCTAGTAATAAATTATAATCATAATTTAACTAATATCGATGGACTGAATAATCTTACTAACATTGGGGGGGGGCTATTTTTGTCCTCTAATAGTAGTTTGACAAATGTAGATGGGTTCAGTAAGCTTACTTCAATAACAGAATACCTTTCATTCGCACATAATGCAGTAACAAATATTGATGGGTTAAGTAACCTTGTTCATATAGGGCAATATATAGTTTTTAACGGTAATGATAATTTAACAAATATTGATGCCTTGAGTAAGATTTCTTTTTATCTCAGTGGCGTGTATTTTCACAGCAATGATAATTTAATCAATATTGATGGGTTGAGTAATCTAACCTCTATTGGGGATCTAACTATAGATGATAATTCAAGTTTAATAAATATAGATGGATTGGAAAATATTACTGATGTAGGAGCAGAGGTGACGATAATTGATAATAGTAATTTAGTGGACTGTTGTGGCATTCAAGATTTAATAGAAAATCAGTCAACAACTATAGGTGGTATTGTAACTATAGAGAACAACCCTTCAGAGTGCAGCTCTGAAGAAGATGTTATAGAATCTATTTGTGGAATGAATTTGATTGTAGCAACAACTCCGCCATGCATAGGGTCTGATAATGGAATAATCCAAGTATTTGTAGAAGGCTATGATGCTATACCTTTCAATTATGAATGGATAAGACAAGATGATGGTCTAACAGGCAATGGAATAAGTGAGACAGATAACTTCATTATTGATATGTTAGGAACAGGAACATACAATCTAACTGTTACAAACTCGACTCCCGACATCGCTATCAAAAACGATATAATACTGTCACAAAACGATGGGTATATATTTGAAATCATTAAAGTTAAAACAACCAATAGCTCTAATGGTCAGAGCAATGGAAGTATCACAATTACCACGGCAGGAGGAACAGGGCCATATTCTTACACTTGGTCAGGAGTAACCTCAGGTATTGAATCAGGAGTCGTATCTGATTTTCATACCATTCCTCTACTAAGCTATGGAGAATACATTATATCTGTAGAAGATGATGCGGGCGCTAGTAAAGTAGTGAGTATCTCATTATTGGACGAAACGGTACAGGTGATTCCTTGTGAAAAGCCTCTAGATATTTTGATACTCAATGATGTATCTGGTTCTGTAGATGCTATAGAATATAAAGAATCAAAGCAGTTTTTTGTTGACTTTCTTCAAGAAATCAATTTAGGCACAGGTATAGATGAAAGCAGAGCGGCGTTAATAGAGTGGTCATCATCCGATGATCAAGAATTAAAAATCCCAATAACTGGTGATATAGCAACTTTGTCAACATATCTTGATGATTCAAGGGCATATGATGGCGGTACATCTCCACATGAAGCTATGGGATTTGGGGAATCCTATCTTGATACAAATGCAAGGATTGACGCTGAAAAAGTACTGATATTATCTACGGATGGAAGTGGTGGTCAATTATCCTCTTCTTTGGTAGCTCTCGCCGATGAATTAAAAGCAAAAGGGTATCATATTATCAGTATTGCTTTTGATGGCGCATTTTCTGATAATACTACTAGAGATTTTCTGAGAAGAGTAGCTTCTGTAGACGCTTTAGCTCCTGGCGCTCCTGCATACAGTCAACTAGATGCTGATCTAGCCAAAAATATTGTATTTAACTACTTGTGCCCAATTGATCCTGGAAGCTCAGCTACTGCATATTTTAATCGTGATGGTGCTATTGATATCATCGAAATTGATCCAATAGGCAATTGTCCATTTCCAGATTTTGTTGAGGTGACTATTGAAATAAGTGCCTATAGAGAGCTATCAATACCTGCAGGCACATATGTCACTTTTTATCATAATAATCCCAACCAATCTGGAGCTGCACCAATACTAACGTGGCAGATTCCTTGTGCAATTCCTGTCGACTCAAAGGAGACTTATACCATTACACTTCCTATGGATGGACCGAGTAATATCTTTGCAGTGTTCAATGATGATGGAGTACAAGGACCACCAATAAACTTTCCGATAACAACCATTGAAGAAATAGCCTATTCCAATAATATTGACAATGAAAGAATCTGCTTGGACCAAGAGGCAACGATTCAGGCATTAAAGTATTCAGCATTACCAATCCCCGCATGCGACACCTTAGTAAATTACACGATCAATGTTTGTAATATTAGCGAGGTAGATGCTTTTGGAATAACTGTAGAAGACATTCCGCCTGCAGGATTTGTACTGGCAGGAACCATTTTCAATGATAATGGATGTGCTATTGATAATGGAGGGTCATTTGATCTGCCTGCAGATTGTTGCTTATCAATTATACTGACTTATGATGCAGGGTCCGCTGATTTGGGTTACTATGGAGATCAAGATGTTATTCTTGGTGGGCCATCAAATCAGACTTATATTAACTTTGATGGGAGTACCACTACTGATGAGGATGTCACCTTAGATGGAACCATTGATTGCCTTTCCACCAATATATCATTTACTAAAACTGTAAATATTGATGAATCATGTGATGATGGTTTCGTCGAGTTCACATTTACAATTACAAATGAAATGAATATACCTTTGCAAGGGCTCACATTTACAGATGTACTACCAGATCCATGTACCTGGGCATATATTCCTTATGGAGAAAATGGTTTATCCATGGCTAATACAAGTGTGATGGGGGAGGAAGCGATATTTATAATTGACGAAGTACAAGCCAACACTGTTGCTACCTTCCATATGGATGCAAGCCTTAACTTATGGAGTAATGATGGTACACTTAGCAATACAGCAACGCTAGGTAATGTTCCTGATGTAGTGAATGGCGGTTTCAAAACCCTAACATCCAATACCACAAGTACAGAGATCACAGCATCTCCACAAATTACGCTCCCTGATACTATCATAGTGAATGCTGGACTTGACACAGTGATATTAGAGGCTATTCTTTCAACGTTTGCAGATGTAACATGGACCACAGATGGAGATGGACTGTTTACTGATGAAAATGAAGAAAGCACGCAGTATGTACTTGGCTCTCAGGACATCTTGGATGGGGAAGTTATGCTTTTCATTTCCGCAGAATCTAGTTGTAATGAAACAGGAGCATCCGTGGTAATACTATTTGCAGATTGTTCGGATGATGAAGATTTAGAAATACAACTTAATGCTGAAAACATCACCTGTGAAAATGACCAAGTAGAAATATTGGTCACAAGTAATTTTACATTAGATTCCATTTCGTGGTCAGGCCCGTCAAATGAAGGTTTGATTGGTGATAATTTGCTTATTTCTTTGCCTGGAGAATATACTTTAATCGGTTATTCTGGAGTTTGTCCAGATACAGTTTCGATTATTGTGAATGAAGATTCAGAGGATATTTTTATAATGGAATCCTATACCATTTGTGAGGGAGAAGATATTTTAATAAACAATGAAGTTTATAATACTGCGGGTAACTATCAACAAACTCTATTTTCAATTAATGACTGCGATACTTTGCTCAATATTGAATTGGAAGTTTTGGCAAATGGAATGGGTGAAGAGACATACGTTATTCACTCAGGAGAAATACTGGTTATAAATGGAATTGAATATGATGTACAAGGTCAATATATACAAGATCTTGTTGCCTCAAATGGATGTGATAGTATTTTGATCATTAATATCCATGAGGATGAAGCGTGGATCACTTTTGATTTTGATGATTGCTCTGCTACAATTCAAACCATGGGTAATGCTGACTATTCGGAATTTACTCCTTATTATAACGATGAACCGACTTGTGGGAGCGTCACTTCTTCTAATATATATAGGGAAGATCCTTTTATAAATAAACATTCTTGTACAGATGGATTAAATGATAGCTATTCGATGTGTATTTCATCTGATTCAAATTGTGAATTTGATAAAAATTCTACAAAGATGGTTAGAATGGATATTGAAATAAACCCGAACCCCAATAGCGAGGTAGTACTCACAAGTATAGAATTTTTTCAACAAGCACCTGAAACATTTGATTGGATAGATGGAGATGATGGAGAAAATAATTATCCTACTCAATTCGGGATAAGAATTCTTAAAGATGGAGATGAGATTTATAGTAATGAAAACATCCCTACTTCATTGTCCTGGGTAAAAGAAGAATTTACTTTTTTTAATAACGATGATTTTGTGTTCACAGAATCCACAACCTTGGAAATCCAATTACTTCCTTATTGTCCAATTGGTGTGAATTCCCCAGTATCGGCATGGGACTTAGAAGACCTTAAGGTTTTTGGTTCTTGTTCAGCTGAATTAGGAAGCTTAAAAATTATTGCTGGCACAGTCGATCCATGCTCTAATAAAATATTGGATAATGTACAGATCTTGCTTACCAATGATTCAGAGCCTAGACAGGTTATGATTGATGAGCAAGGTGATTATGCCTTTTTATCGAATTTAGAGGGTAGTTCCGTAAATATTTCAGCACAAAAAGACGATGATCCTATGGAGGGCATAAATTCTCTTGATTTAATAGTCTTACAACGTCACCTTCTCGGACTTGAAACATTTGAAACCCCATTGCAATATATTGCTGCAGATTTGAATTATGATGGTGCAGTATCTGTGTTAGATTTGATTGATTTACGAGATTTGATATTAGGCATTTATTCAGAATTGCCATCTAATGATAGTTATCGTTTTTTGAACAAAAAAGATCTTCAAAAAGAGAATATGGCGCCATGGGATATCTCAGAAAATATTGAATTCCAAAACCTCAGTAACCATATTCTGGATGCTGATTTTGTACCTGTGAAAATTGGAGATATCACTAACAACGGGCAGTCCCAAAACAACAGTGCTATATCATCATTAGAATTAGAAGAACTTAATAAAGAACCGATTCTAGTTAAAAAAGGAATAGTAGTGAAAGAATCCAAAACTTCAATAAAATTTGATTTGAGCGATCCAAGACCTATAAATGGTTACCAATATCAAATCAATATTAAAGATTCAAAATTAATAAGTATTGAATCTAAGCTTGATAATTTCAACGAAGATAATTACAATGTAACGGATGATGGAATGTTGATAATAAGCTGGATAAATGCTCAGAATAATGGAGTCGTCGCATCGAACTTATTTACCTTGCATTTTGATGAGAAATACCATGAAAATTTCTTGCAAGAGGAAATTGTTTCAGAAGTCTATATAAATAATGAGGCATACCCATTAAAATCTATTAAAAGCCTCCCATTTCAATCTATGGGCTATATTTCTAATCTAGTTATTTATCCAAACCCAGTAGATAATGAAACAATAATATCATTCGCCCAGAACGCTAAATCTATTGTAGATTTTTGCGTTCTCAATATTGAAGGGAAAGTTGTCTATAAAGATGTATTTATAACTAAAAAAGGAGAGAATTCATTCCGATTTCCTATAAGTGTAATACAAAACCAATCTGGTCTGTTTATCGTTCGACTAACCAATAACGGTAACTCAATGACTAAAAAAATAATGATAGCGAATTAAAGTAGATATACGTTAGTTAAACAGGATATCAAAAGTCTACTTACCTCCGTCTTAATTAAGGGAGTCAAGGGATAACAAGTGATAATAATGTCAGATTGTCTATCATTATATCCGATACATATCACAAAGAAGGTGTAGGTACTTCAAAATGCCTAAAAGTAAGAGATAATGAAAATAATAAAAGGAACTGAAATAGATGAATTGGAAGATTTGAATTTTAATTTGGAAAAATTAAGAGTTGAATTATATGACAAATATAGTTTTTGGAACACCTACGATAAGGCAGTTGATTCATATGAAGAAACACAAAGTGGTCAGGATGCTGGAGTCATTTTCAAGGTGATTTTATTTATAAGTTTGCTTCCTAAATTTATAAAGTACCAGTTGGATGCTAATAAGGTAGAATATGTAATAAAAGAAGCAGAGTCAGAGTTGATAGCGCATTATGGATTATCAGAAACAAAAATAAAGAGATTTAGATTACAATGTAAATATGAAAGGACCTTGTATGAGGATGAAATGAAAGAAATAGATGAAGAACTAGAGGAACAACGAAACAATTATAAACTATCTTCGATAGGGGAGCAGACTCGAGATGAAATTGATAGTTTAATAAAAGCATACGAGAAAAAGAGGAAGAAGAAACAAAATAAATATGAATTTTATAAAAAGTGTGAGGAGAATTTATCAGCAATAGAGGAGCAAATTAAGGTAAAGAAGTCGGTTGAATTATCAAAGCAGAAATTAGAACGGATAACAGAAGGTAAATATGAAAATAATCGACAAAAAGTCATAGAAAAGGAATTTGAACTTTATAAATATTATGGTAATTTATTAGATGATTTATCAACTAATTTGAAAAGGGTTGAATTAGACAAGGAAGAGCAAATAGAAGAATTAGAATTGAAGGAAATGCTATCTCAAATAAAGATTAGAAATTGAGATTATCTGAAGCAATGAGTAAAATGCTTATAGCTTCCGACCGAAAAGTGAAACCAAACGGAACAAAATGGATAAGACGTCTAAAAACTATATTGATAGCGGGATGAAATTGTTATCATAAGATCAATTTATTTTAAACACTAAACTGAAATGAATAAATATTTTATAAGTATAATTTTCATTGCCATATTGCTTGTAGGCCTAAATAATACAATAAACGCACAAGTGTGGAGTAAATCCTTTGAAGCAGGTAATTTTGATTCAAACAATAATCTTTTAGGAGGGTCTGAAGTATTGCAGCTAATCGGTCATAAAAACATATTATTTGCTTCTATTGGCTATTGGGAAGATGAAAATAACATATGGTATGGAGGCACCAATCTCAACCTAGGTTGGGGGCAAATTATACGATTGGATAATTCAGATGGTCAATGGCAAGAAGATCATTTTCTAGCGGCAAGCTATCTTAGACCTGAAATATTAAAACAAGTAATTTTTAATAAGGACGCCTTTGGGGATTCATTGGATGTGCCAGACACATTACTAATCGCTGCAGCATATTCTCCCAATTTTATTACAAATAAAGTAACAGCAACTTCATTCACAAGAAATGATAGTGACGGAACTTGGTATGAAGCTGAAATTTATCAAGGTGGATTACCAGCGGGCGAGAATTACTCTATTCGGGACATTGAAATTTACACAGATAAAATAACAGGAATAGAGAACATTTATATTTCTGTCGGAACTAAAGGGATTTTTAAAGGCAAATATAATCCTTCAACTCCTGGAAAAGTAGATTGGGTTTCTACACCAGAAATAGGACCTTTAAGTATTCGTTCTTTGGGAATAACAATTTCAAATAATACATTATATTTTTCATCTGGATATAATATATACAAACGCAATGACGGAATTTTACCCACGTATACAATAGCTCATGAGTTTAGTGACCTTAGTACGAATATTAATTCTGCTGTTGGAGGAATTCGCGGGTTAACTACAATAGCCAATCCAAATAATAGCAATGAAGGATTACTTTTAATGTGGTGTCCAGATGGACAATCTTCAGGAGTAATTTATCGTCTTGAACCAGATGGCAAAGAAGGCTTTAGCCGTTTTTATGAATCGAAATTCTCATCTTTGGTTGAAAACTACTTACCAGGATCAAATGTCAAATATCTCTTGGGTGGTTATAATGAATTTTATGAATATGTCGACCCTTTAACTTTTGACACTGTTCATTTAGTAGGATTTGAAGCTGTCATAAGTGGAGGTGGGTATCCAACATGGAATGATTATTATAGAGGAGCTTTGTTCGCAAAAAGGGATGCAAATATGCAGTATTCCCTACACGAAATAAATGGAGCTACTGGAATAAATGACAAAGCTTTAGTTGCGAATAGATGTTATGTAAAATCTCCTTTTGCAAATGAAAATGCAATATATTTTGGTGGTTTTGATCCTAATGGTAATACTGCAACTAATATGGCTTGGATATTCAAACAAGACAATCAGACCACTTCTACAATTGAGCCTATTTTGCAAAATTTTGAATTTACTATTTATCCTAATCCTGCTGTGGATTTTCTAAATGTGGAATTCGAAAGTAATGCTTGTCTTCAATATGAAATCATAACAATTTTAGGTGAAACCATGGCCACAGATATTGTTTGTTCACCTGAACATATTATTGATATTTCAGAATTAACTCCAAATGTATATATCTTAAAAATTAGAGATAAAATGTATAAATTTATAAAATCGGAATAATGTGCGGACAACTATGAACAGTGATATTATTTTTAACTAAGCATTTGATAAATGAAAATATTTTACTTTTCACTCTTGACCCTTTTGCTTTTATCTGGCTGTAAATCTCTAATAAATCAAGATTTTGTATACCATGAAAATATAAGCCCTGTAGATGTAAGAGCTGATATTGACTTCTTAAAAAATACTTTAGTAAAATACCATTATGATATCAATTGGGAAAATAGGAAGGCTCATATTTTTTCGGATTTAGATCAAATAGGAAATATAAATTCATCTATTTCTTTAGACTCTTTTGAAAATCGAATTGCAGCAATAATAAATAGTGTAGATGATGGTCACTCAAGAATTATCCATCAAAGTGATATCAATCGTAAATCAAATAATTTTGGCATCAATAGAATTTCAAATTCAGTTCATTATTTAAGAATTTCAAACTTTTTAGAAACACATAAGCTAAAGGAAGTCTTAGTTAATTTTAAATCTTCTTTTGAAATAAAACCAACAGAAAAAGTATTAATAGATATTAGATCTAATCCGGGAGGATCTATTGAAAATGTCAAATATTTCTTATCCTATTTTCTTCCTTCAAAAACTGAACTTTATGACAGATTAGATATAAAGTCAAGCAATAAATTATATAATATTATCTCCTATTTTGAGGAGAAGAAATACAATATTAAATTAGCAAAAACTACTGGTGTTAAAAACCTTAACGGCTCTCCTGAAATATATCTATTGATCAATAATGAGATAGCTTCTGGAAGTATGCTAAGTAGTTACCATCTTCAACAAAATGGTGCATACATAATAGGCCACCCTCCAAATGGCTTATTTAATACTTTTGGAAATGCTCGGGGGCATAAACTTCCTAATTCGAAAATTGTATATACCACTGCAACAGCAAGAATTTTTCTTTCGAAACAAACTCCAGCAAGAATGGAAGATATGCTTCAATCTGACTATTTGCCTTCTGAAAAGATGGATATAAATCAAATAATTGATTTCATTCGTGATCGATAATTGTTGTATTTTGTAACCTGAGTTCATATAACAACAAGCAAAGTTTTTATACAATGAATGAACAACAAATCACAGATTGGTTACTTCAAGGTGATGTTTCAATACAATATCAGGTTCATAGAGATTTGTTAGGAAACGATCGCAAAGACCTACAAAAGAGAATTGCTCATGAAGGCTGGGGAAAGCAGTTTTTGTCTAAACGAAAGCCAAATGGGCATTGGGGTCAGAGGTTTTATCAACCCAAATGGATATCTACGCATTACACATTGGTAGACCTTCGTAACTTGTGCCTTAGTCCCCAAAACAGGGCAGTGCAAGAAACTATTGAAATGATATTGGCAAACAGTAAAGCTGAAGATGGAGGTATTCTACTAGGTCATTCAACATCAGTTCATAGTGATGTCTGCGTAAATGGGATGTTTTTAAATTATGCAACTTATTTTCAAACAGATGAACATGAATTACATTCAGTTGTAGATTGTATTCTGAATGAATTAATACCAGACGGTGGTTTCAATTGCAGAACAACAAGAAGTGGGGCAATACATAGTTCTTTACATTCTACTTTGTCGGTTCTTGAAGGCTTAATAGAGTTTCAAAAAGCTGGATATACTTATCGCAAAAAAGAAATTCAAAGTGCTAAAGAGCGTGCAGAAGAGTTTGTTTTAATGCACCAATTATTCATTTCTGATCGAACGGGTGAAATTATTCGAAAGGAATTTTTAAGATTACCATATCCAAGCAGATGGAAGTATGATATTCTTCGCGCGTTGGATTATTTTCAGTATTCTGGAGCTCCGTGGGATGAAAGAATGAATCCTGCAATCCATGTTTTACTAAATAAGCGAAATAAAAATTCTACTTGGAATGTACAAGCGAAACATCCTGGAAAAGAACACTTTGAAATGGAAAAAGCTGGTAGACCAAGCAGATGGAATACGCTAAGAGCAATGCGAGTATTAAAACATTTTAAAATAGAAAGACCAATGACTACAATGGGTGAAATGAGTTATACATTTAAAGATAAAGCCAAATAGTGAAAAGATCTACACCATTTAGAAACCATTTTTTTGTCATGCAAATACTGTGTCTTATAGTATTTGTTGGCTGTAAAAGTCCCAATAATCAAGAAAAGGGAGTTAATGATAAATCCGAAGATTTGACTCAATTCGATGAACCTGAATTAGATACTTCAGAAGAATCCATCAGTCAAGAACTACTTAGTTTAGAAACTGAATATGTAGAAATGTTATCACCGATTTCATCACTCAAAACATCACAACCAAAGACCTATTGGTTTATTGTTTCATGGTTAAATACTGCACACAAAACTCCTGATTGGAATGGTTATTATTCTGACGAATGGATGGTGAGAACAAAACAGAGAGGTATTGATTGTAGTGGCTTTAGTAGAGTCATGTTAGATCAAATATTTGACCATCAGGTGTCAGGAGGTTCTCAAGGGATTTTGGATCATTATTGTACACGTATTGGAATGAAATCTTTAGAGATGGGGGACTTAGTATTTTTCAGAGCATCATATTCGAAAAGTGATCGAATTGTGCATGTTGGGGTTTACTTACAGGATAATTATTTTGTTCATGCTACATCTAGAAAATCAGCTGCTAAAGGATTAGGACTTTCAGTCAATTCATTAAAAGAAGAAAATTGGGTAAAAGAGTTTGTCAGTGGGGGCAAGGTGAAAGATTGATATGCTCCAATGTGGTATAGATAAAAATTCCGATTTGCACTTCAAGATATTTCCTTGTAAATGATAAATAGAATATTTCTAAGAAATGGATTTGTAAAACATACAATTAATCCATGCTAATCACTAATTTAGCAATTACAAAATTTATATCTATGTTAAAATCGTGTATTTTCCTTTTAGTTGTATTGATGTCTTTTGAATGTATTTCACAAGGGAATATTGATGTCCAAGCCTTTAATTATACTTCTCATACGAGAGATTCTATGATCAGTTTTCCTGATGTAGATCACAATGATTATGAAAGGATATTGATGTACTATTCCATGAGGTGCAAAGATGGATTAGTATCTACAACTAATGACAGAAACAGAGGCTGTGGAGAATGGGATTACAGTTGTAATACGAGTATTATTGACACTACAAGAGTAGATTCATTAAAAGCTACACATCCAACACATATAATAAGTGGATTTTCTGAAGATGTATTTGCTTACAGTGAGAACCCTTTATATACATATTATCTGAGGGATATTGAGCAAACTCAAATCAACAGTATATCGAATGAGACTAGCACATCTATTGGGTCAGGGGATGCAATAGATGGAAAACTGTTTTCTAAATCTACAGTGTCAAAAAGTTATATGCTTATTGACAAATCAGAGATAGCGGGGGTTAATTCGGTAGGCGCATTATCCTTAGCTCTGGAAGCACCTTTAGAGGAAATAACTTACCTCAGAATTAGATTAGCACAAACAGAATTTTCTGACTTGGAAGAGGTGTCAGTTGATCAGCTTGATTTTGAAACTGTTTATAATAATCATGCATCGATAGCGGATCTGGAATCGAAATTGTTTTTCCAGGATGATTATTCTATTGATAATGATGAAAATGTAATCATTGAATTCTCTTATACTCATAATGGAAAAAGTTTGGATATATCCTCTACAGCTACCTTAACACAGACATCTTCATACGCCTATAATAACAATGATGGTTATATCGATTTTAATAATAGTCAAATAGAGGCTTCAGCAAATCATCTTGATGATATTAGCAATGAGATTACCATTGCATTTTGGTCTAAGAATGTAGTTCATGAAAATCCAACAAATACAACTATTGTTAATGCTGATGACTTGAATAATAACAGACAATTAAATATTCATCTACCATGGAATAATAGTGAGGTGTATTGGGATTGTGGAAATGATGGTTCAGGTTTTGATAGAATCAATAAGAGCATTGATCTTGAGCTCTTAAACGAAATTTGGAACCACTGGGCCTTCACAAAGAATTCAGCTACAGGAGATATGTCTATATTCTTAAATGGAGAACTTTGGCATTCTGGTACAGGATTGACAAGGGCTATAGATGTCAAAGAACTTTTTATTGGTGCTTCTAAAAATCTTGGTACAGCATATTATGGAGGGATTGATGACTTTATGTTATTTGATAAAGCATTGAGCAGTGCCGAAATTCTAAAGGTAATGAATGTGCGACCTTCACCAGTAGATGCTTATTTTCTAAATTTGAAACTATTATATGATTTTAATGGCACTGAGAATAATTTGGTATTTGATCAATCTCTAAATAATGCGCATGGGGTTGTTAATGCAACTATAACTAGACGTCAACATAGAGGACAAGATATATTTAAAGATTTTATTTTTTCAAATACTAGACCTGATGTTACGCTTTATTCAGGTAATTTTAATCGCACGAATACGACAGTTACAACAACTGATTCTCTAGTGAATCCACCAACTTTGATAATGGAATATGCTGTTGTCGGTTCTGATCTAATAAAAGTTGATGAATACTATTATTGGGGAGGGTACCAAGTATTTGTTTATGATCAAGATGGGGTGTTATTTGATATTTATGATGTGGAACCAGATGGATATATTGAGATAGAGGATTTAACTTATTATCAAAAATTTCCAGCGAAGTTCGAGTTGCTATCTTTTGTGACTCCATATGGCATTGGAATAGATTTTGGTTTAGGAGGAAAAACATGGATTTTTGATGTGACAGATTTTGGTCCAATTCTAAAAGGGGATAAGAGACTTGTGATGGATAAGGGAGGACAATGGCAAGAGGATATTGATATTAGGTTTGAATTTGTCGAAGGTACACCAACAAGAAATGTTTTAGACATTCAGCAAGTTTGGCCGGTGAGAACTAATAATTACAATCAAATTGCAAGCGACTTAAGATTGGAACCGAGAACTGTGAATGTAGAATCTGATGTTGATGAAATGAAAGTCAGAATTGCAACTACAGGACATGGACAAGAAGGGGAGTTTATTCCTAGAATACATAGTGTGAATATTGATGGTGGTGCGAGAGAAGTTGAATGGCAAGTAGTAACCGAATGTGCATTCAACTCAATTTCTCCCCAAGGAGGTACATGGGTATATGATAGAGCTGGGTGGTGTCCTGGAGCGCCTACTGATCTACGTGAACATGAAATCCAGTCCTACGTTGGAGACAACTCTGAATTTACAATCGATTATGGTGTCAACTTTGCTACAGGAGATAGCAGATACATAGTGAATGTACAATTGGCTAAATATGGAGAAGCGAATTTCTCTTCTGATGGTGGAATAAAACAAATAGTATCACCTTCTGATTATGTAGAATATGGAAGACTAAATCCAATATGTGCAGAGCCCAAAATTATCGTTGAAAATAATGGCAAAGAACCTATTACCAGTATGAAGATAAAATATGGGGTAGAAGGTAATAATGAGGAGATGTACGAATGGTCAGGTACCATTGAATATCTAGAAGAAATGGAAATCGAATTGCCTCATATAGAACCTGGTGTTTTTTCTCAAGGGAGTTCATTTTTTGCTGAAATAATAGAAGTCAATGGCAGTTCAGATGAGTATGGAAACAATAATAAAAAAGTAAGTAACTATGAAGTGGTTCCACATTTCAATGGGGATATAATCATAAACATGCGGACAAATTTAGCTTCTGGCGAGACCAAATGGTACTTAAAAGATGAAAATGGGACAACACTAAAATCTAGAAGTTTTGGATTGAGCGCTAACACGAACTATTTAGACACAATATCAGGACTTAACGGATGCTACTATCTAGAAGTGATAGATTCTGGCCAAGATGGTATCTCATGGTGGGCTAATAATGATGGAAATGGATTTATTAGAATGAGAGGCGATGGTGCAGGTTGGAAGACACTAGAGCCAGATTTTGGAGGCGGATTTATCTATGGATTTACTTCTGGTGACATTGTGGATGTGAAGGAATTATACCCAGCTGAGATGGATGTTACTGTATATCCTAATCCTTCATCAGGCATATTCAACCTTGAGTTGCAAGGATTGAAATTTGCTCAAATTGATGTTTTTGATCAAATGGGAAGAAATGTGATGTCTCAGCTCAATGAAAATCTACATCAAAATTATGATGAAGTTCAACTTAATATGTCCGACTATACATCAGGGATTTACATGGTGATTATTAATAGTAATGAAGGGAGATCTGTTCAAAAGATCATTTTAGAATAGTTTTGGACGCAGCAGCTTATTCTCATCAGGACAAAGAGTAGTTTTTTTTTACAGAAACATTGGCTCAGGTTATTGTATAAGTATTCTTAGACTGGAATTATTCCTATCTTGAAAACTTATCAATTAAACCTATTGCTATGAAAAATCAATATCTTTTACCTCTATGTTTATTATTTGCTTTTTCTTCTTGTTCTTCCGAACCTGAGGATACAGAGTGCGTTGACTATTTCGAAGCAAATGAAGAAATAATTACTGGTGTATGGGATTGGTTTCCTTATGAAAATGGAGACCATGAAGTTGAGTATTTAAAAGAAGATGGAGGTTCAGTTGTACTTACCTTAAATAGATCTGAAAGAGTTATTTCGAATCTAATAGGGCCTGTAATTAAGTGTCCAGAAGTTTCTATTTCACCAAGGCTTGACGTTCAAATTATAGATGATTTAATTTTCAGCTTGTGGGCGGAAAATGTACAGTTAAATCAGGGGAATGCAGAAGCAAGATTTGTCTTAAATACCTCTTATGTTGGATCACCATTGACAGTTAAAGGCTATGTCGATAATATGCACGATGCTGGGGTAACTATTGAAATTGATGGTGCCAATTATAGTGATGTAATTACATTCTCCATATTTCTTGATAATGGTGAATATTCGATAGTCGTGTATCTTCAGAAAAATGTTGGAGTTATTGGATATGAAGAGTTAGGTGCTCTTACGTTATTGAAAGATTAGCTGACAAGATTATTTTATTCCTGCCATAATTTAAAAATGGATCATTAGTTTAGTAGTTTTGGCTTTACTTAGAGTGCATATTTTTAATAACTTTGTTAACAGTCATTAAAAGCTCATTACAATATGCCTAGTCAAGATACTCAGAAATCATTTTTTACCAATCTATGGGAACGCCGATTCTTTCAGTTTTTTGCAACTTATGTAGCTGCTTCTTGGGGGGCAATTCAGTTTATAGAATGGGGTGTTACACGATACTCTATACCAAGTGCTTGGGTTGATAAATTAGTTGTGTTTCTACTTGTAATGTTACCACTCGTTCTTTGTGTTATTTATTTTCATGGTAAGCCAGGAACTGATAAATGGTTAAAATTTGAGAAAGTATTTTATCCTATAAATTTTGTTGTAGCATTGATGATGTCAATGTTCCTTGTCAATTCGACAGCGGAATCTATTACTGAGGAGGTTACTGTGACCGATGTGGATGGATTAACGATAGTGCGCGAAATTCCAAAACTAGAATATAATAAGAAGATAGCTATCTTTCCTGTAGAGAGTGATTCTGATGTTCAACCTTGGGAAAGTGTTGGCATTTCTGAATTGCTAAATAATAAATTAGAGCAGGATATGAGAATATTAGTCAGCAGCGCTCTGAGCTTAGCTGATCATTATGAGCAATATCTGTCTCTTATACACATCTCCGAGCCCACGAGACAGGCAGAAATCTCG
>CAJXUU010000094.1 GCA_913061325.1 uncultured Saprospirales bacterium
CTATCCTCTTCGTCGGCAGCGTCAGATGTGTATAAGAGACAGCTTATATCCAGGCTAAAATGACAAGGCCCGAGGAATAATGTAAATGCAGAGAGACTGAATCAAAAGAATATAAATGAGTATCTTAACTTCAAGAATAAGCGTGATTAAATCATTTTCAAATGTCAACTAAAAAATCAAACTAAGGCACATGGATCAGCAAGCACAAATAAAAGAATGGTTTGAAAAGACTTATTCAAAAAACAGTAAATCTTACCTTCGTCCTCCTGTTGCATACGAAGTTTTCCTAGGACTTTTAAATCCTAAAAAAGGGCAAAAAATACTTGATGTGGCTTGTGGTCCCGGACATTTATTGATACCTGCACAAAGTTATGAGCTCCAACTATTTGGAATAGATATTTCACAAAATGCAATAGACCTAGCTGGCAAAGCACTCCCTGAAGCAGATTTGAGGACTGGGAATGCTGAAGTTCTCCCCTATCCTGATAACTATTTTGACCATATTACATGCATTGGATCTCTGGAAAGAATCATCGATATGAAGAAAGCACTACAAGAACAATTAAGAGTGGCCGCTCCTGAAGCACGTTTTTGTTACATGGTTAGAAACAATAGAACGTTATCCTGGAGAATAAAAAAGTCTTTGGGATTTATAAATAAAAAGGGACACCAAGGAGCTAAAGGTTTGGAAACCTGGACCAGTTTATTCCAGGAGCAAGGATTCCAAATTGAGCGTATTGTGCCCGACCAATGGCCAGGTAAGCGCTTTCAAAGATGGATTAATCCTTGGATCAATTATAAAAAAATTAAGCCTGGAATAATTCCATTACGGTATGCATACGAATTTATTTTTATTATGAAAAAAGCTTGAACAATGTTCAAGTATGATGTAAGACATATCTATGAAACACTTTCCGGAACAGAATCCAGATTAAATCCAGATGTTGCTTATCCTATCCATAAAAAGCTCAATTTTGGATCAGAAAGCGCATTCAATGATCTATACGATTGGATATTTAACTATATAAATATCCCTCATTCTGGTCATATATTAGATGTAGGATGTGGAGTGGGATATGGGAGTTTTTTTTATGTAATAGGACCGAATGTTCGAGTATAGGCATAAGCCTAAGTGAAAACGAAGTTCAAATCGCTCAAAGAATTGCTATAAAAAATGGTTTGCATAATAGATGTACTTTTATATTTCAAAACTTTGATCAGCTGATAGAGGATAAGTTCGATCTTATTTTGGCTAGCGGATCTATCAAGCATTCAATAGATTTGCCGAAAACGATAGACAATTTAGTTCAATCTCTTCTCCCGGGTGGTAAACTAATTATAGTTGAGGATTTTTTCATAAAAAAGAATTCGTCCTATTGGACTAAAACTCTGCTCAGAGAATGGTGCCTGAAATCGCCCTATACTATTGAAGAGTATCTTAAAAAATTGGAATTCTATCCAAATCTTGAAATGAAACTTCACGATCTCACCCTATTCCTTATTCATAAAAAAACAGCTAAACTCTATTTTCAATTTGTAATGAGTTTCTTTAGGTCCACCCTTAGTGGTGTTTTTTAAAGAAAAAATGTCTGGCCGATAATTCGTGGTGGGTGTGCTTTAGAATTTTTTTTATCGAAAAAAGCTCGTGAAATATCAATTATTAGAAGTCTCATATACTCCTCTTTAATTTTTTTGAATTAATGCTAAATCTTGAAAATCATTTTACTCCTTGAAAACTTAATACATAAATGTTTGATAACCTTATTTGTTGAAATATCCAAAGAGTCCATGCCTTTGACAAGAAGATAACTCTTTTCACGTCCACAACTAAAAATATAATTGTTAATCCTGAAAAATCTTCATTTATATATAAATTGAAGAATTTAGAAAATTTTTCTTCAATTTCTTTGCCAGATATTTTTGCGTCTTTTGAATATTTAAGGCCCTCTTGATGTACTTATCAGGCATATTCTATTAATAATTTTATTTTTGGAAAAGATTTTGAGGTTGACATTTAACATCTTGCCATATTGATAGATGTATTTGCAAAAATTCAATCGCGTTGATAGTTATTCTCAAAAATCGTTTTTCGTCGACATGAATTGCGTTAAGTTGATTATGAGAAAGAATTTCGGGAAGTTTATATGGGCCAAGTTGAATTCTTGAAATATTGTGGAACTCCAAAATACCAGAAATTAATATATCATCGCTCTGATCCAAAATCGATAAAGAATCGAAAATTGAATAATCAAAATTTCTGAACCAAAAGGGAGATAGGATGAACATACTAAATCCTTGAATGGTATCAACTTTAATATCTGAATTATTATTTTCTATTATACTTAAAGTATTATTTATAGATATGTTTGAGACTGAAAAATTTGAAACTTTTTGTGGAAGCCTGGGAATTATGCCACCAGTATAACAATAACAACAATTTTCATCTTCACTTAATCTTTTTAAGAGTAATTCGATGCTATCTTCTTGATAACTACAATCATCATCAACTATGATAAGGAAGGTATTATTTTCATTCTTTAAATATTGCAGAGGATAAAACCATTTTGTAGAAGATCCTAAATCTTTGTCTGGGACATTTACAATCAACTGTTCATAATCTTTAAAAAAAGCTGGTATATCATAACCTCTCTGTTCTTTAATACAATACTTCGGTAACTGAATATGGATTTCGTCAGGAGGAACCGACTGGTTGATCAGGGAACGTATTACCGGTTCAATATGTCTTATCCGTGAGGGAATAGTAGAAAGGGATACGATGATTTTCATGCGATTGCGAGGTCTTTTAACTTGTCATAAATAAAATAAATATAAAGCTTTGAACGATTTCAGGATTTAGATTATCTAAATTATTCCAAGGATTGAAATGCACAAAATTTGGCGTTAAAATCTCCAACTAAAGAAAACAATTATGGACTGAGAATTCCTAGGCATAACGTGCTTCCTGTTTTTTCTTTTGAAATATCGTCATTACTCAATGATTTCATATCCCGATTTAATGTGTGGGTGGAGTTTGTCGTTCTTTTTAAAAAATTTTGACCTTATGATACTGTAAAATTCTTGGAAATAATGAATTAATAAAATTTTCAAATTTAATGATGACAAGTATTTGATCCTTTGTATTAGGCCCATACTTTTTGACCAAATACCGTGTTTCGTTATTTTAAATTGATCGGGCAAATCGTCATACGAAAAATCAATTTTTCGAAGAGATTTCTTCCAATTCATAAAATGTATATAGACATGCTCGGTGCCCATTAACCCGAGTATCTTTCCGTTTGACCAATGCCAACCGAATGGGTTTTTTTCTAGTTCCCACCTGTCCACGGCGAAGTTACTTGGCCAATATATTTTCCACTTGAAATTCTCATTTAAGCTTTGTTTATATAAGTGATAACAGAAAAAACCTTCATCAAAACGAGAGCATCCGTCTTTAATGAAGACTTTATGGTAATTTGGAACTTGCTTAAAAAACTGATTTATCTCACTAGTATTTTTATACAAAGTAAAATGACCACTAACTGATATTTTTCTAGAAGAAATAATATCATATTTATTAAAGTCAATTTCTCTTAAAAACGATTCAATATCCCCCCAAATTACATCCAAATCGCAGTGACCCCAATAGTTATATTTTTTAAGGTACTCTGAAAAGATGGCTCCATAAATGGGCTTGAAGTCGCATAGTTTATAATGTTTTGTAAAAGAGACATCACATCCCATAGAATAGCTAGCCATTTCGATGAAAGTGGCTAAATTGATCGATTGGAAAGTGACATTTTCTGGTTTTGAAGATGGAATAGTCGCATCTGTAAAAATGAGCCAATTAATATTAGGATTCCCCCCACAAGAAACTAGAAAAGCCGGCAACCACGGAGGGAATTTGCCCAAGTATACTATTACGAAACAGACACTTTGTACATTATTTGATTGAGACATTAATTAGTTGTAAAAATTTAAATTCTTATATCAAACCATTTTTTTTATTTGATTTGATGACAAAGATGTAACCAAAACGAAGATACAAAAGAATTGAGTAAATTAATATATAGATATTAATCAAAAACTCACTTTGAATATGCAATATTCGAACACAAATTACGAACAGAATAGAAGCAGTTACAGATTTATGTTTCGCTTAAGAAATCATTTAACTGTTCTCCTTCAATATGCAAGGCAAATTTCTGGGTACGTCTATTAAAATAAATATGACTAATTGGTTTGTTTAGAGTGCTAATTATTTTTGAGTTATTAGCCTTTAATTTATTTTTCAAGTCCAAATTTAGATTTTCTATATTTAGTACATCTTTAACTTCAGCTAAATACTCGTCCATGTGATCTAAACTTAGTTGATTAGAACTTCTCATTCTAAATCCCGCTATTAGTGCATCGGTTACATGAAGCTCCTCAAAGCGAAAAAATCTTAGCCATAATTCAAAATCTCCAGCAAATTTCAAGTTAGTATTAAGGTTTGATCCAGCGCTTACCCATAAATCTCGGTGCCAAAGACACGATTCTTGTTGCACCCATTTAAAATCACCTTTTCGAAAATCCTCTTTAGTAAATTTTCTACTCTTTTGTGCATGTATTGTTCGTCCTATTTCATCAAATATAGTACTTGCACCCAAAAGCCATTTTATGTTCTTACTGAGAGAAAAAATTTCAGCTATAGTAAAAAATGAATTTTGATGATACATATCATCAGAACCAATCCATCCCATTATTTCCCCGGTTGTTTTTTCGAACCCTTTTTGCAGAGCGTCATACATGCCAGAATCTTTTTCAGAAATCCAAAATGTTAATTGATTTTGATATTTTTTAACGATTTCCAGTGTATTATCTTTGCTGCCTCCATCAATAATAAAATATTCCAAATTCGGATAATTTTGATTTAATACAGACAGTATTGTGCTTTCTATGTATTTTTCACTGTTATAGCAAGGAGTTACAATCGATATTTTAGGATATGATAAAGAAGTCAGATTCTTTGTTACTATTTTTTTATCCATAATGATCTTTAACGTTCTCGTCTTTGGGTTGTAGCGGTGTAAGCTACTTACAATATAAATCGTAACGTCTCAGTGACATGCGGCGTGCTGACGAAGGAAGCATGATCGTCATGTCACATGTTAGCTGCCGGCTCTATTTTCTTTCCCAGTTCAATTGTTCAAACAGTATTTTCTCTAATTCATACTTTCCCTTTACTTGTTCAATAAGTGTATTAGCCGAATTAGGAAAATCTTCATTCCCCATTATTTCAATTGCCTTTTTCGCCTTTGCGTTTAATGGATTAGGAAAACTATCAACAGTTCTTGGCAGTAATAGTGAAATAAAATATTGATATACCAAGTTATTAAATTTCAGGAATTCATCAATCAAGAATCTGTATCTTACTTCCTTAAAAACCTCCGCTTGTCTTTTGATTTCTTGTTGATCTAATTCTACATATTCTTCCAAATAGGATTCTCCATTCCATTTCCATGCGACACCTAATTCTTTTGTTCCTCTTACTATTTTCCTGAAACTGTTCCAATAGAACATATTTGTTAGTTTACACTTTTCATGCAATTCAACGTCAACAATAATTTCAAATAATGTCTTATCTATTTGTTCGTGCGAAAATATTCTTATCAAGTTCGGCATCCAAAATTTAGGTTGGCTTACACCACCGCATTTCATTCCAGAAATAAGAATGGGTTTTAAGAGTTCAAGTGGTAAAGTTTCTCTTACTTTCAAATAAGAATTAAATAACATAAATCCATTTGGTTGATTTAGGGACTTGATTATTTGATCTATTTCATTTCGAAATAAATTCTGGTTTCTGAATTCTTCAAATTGTTTATTTTCAAACATCTTTTCAAGGTTCACTTTCTTTATTCATGCTGGCTACTAACTATCTTTTATACGCATACAAATATACCAAAATACATAGCTTTTCCTTTTTAGGGCAAATAGCCTAGTGATATCCGTATATAACCGTATATATTCAGATAATACTAGTTTAAAATAGAATAAGAAATTGATCTATAAGGATATAATAAAAATAGAAATCAATTGGAAAATGGAAATCATATTTCGACCTCATGAACTCTAGAATACAGCTTATACACTTCGATTATACGCTCTATCTGTAAAGATGCTTCCTTTCAAAAACCCATCCTGTGACAATACTTGTTTTTAATTCTGAAAAGAACAAGCGTCAAAAGGCATAAAATATAGCAGTACAGCACTTGTTTGAGCTTGTCAGTTCATCTATTCCTCTTTCACCAATCTACCAGAATGAACCAAGCGGCCTCTTTCGAGAATTCGGAAAAAATACATGCCCTTGGGAAAGGACTCCATAGAGAGCTGCACCGACAATTCCTGTTCTAATTCATATTCTAGGACTGCTCTGCCTAATATATCAAAAAGAGTAATTTTGTAATCTTCATTGTGGGGGCCCTTAAATTTGAAGGTAACTTTCGAATGAAATGGATTTGGAAAAACTACTATTTCTGAACGCTCCAATTCTTCACTGGAATTTGAAGAAGGATCACAAAAACCGACCATGTTATCATCCATCCATTCCAATCGATCAGTCAGCCATGTTTTGAGATAATCGAGCTCTTCTCCATAGTCTTGACCTATAAATTCATTAGGCCACACGTAGGTACCCAATACTGGCCATCTCCTAAAATTTCTAATCTGAGCATCTTCAATTATTGCTGCCTGAGTATCAATAAAATTGAGCAAACTATCTGTTCTCAGTTTATTTTGCCTCAGTTCACTCCATCTACAACTAATCTGGTTTTGAATATCCTCATCCTCCGAAATGTCAAATATCCATGAGGGTCTCAAAAAAGGTAGACTTGCCCATACATACGACCAACCCTCTGGCCCAGGGTCTTGACCGAAATCATAGTTGCCATAAGCCAGATTAAGATCCCAAAGCGGTCCAAAATGTATCTTTCCTCCTTTATCGTCCCTCGTTTTGTACATAAAAAAGCTGAACTTATAATTATCAATGTGCTTAAACATCTCAGTGGCAATCCAATAGTTTACAAAGGAAGGAACATCAATATATTGACTATAATCCTCCGAGCTGGTGGAGTTGTCAACCACTTCTTCAAATAGCGTTATATGGTCTTTTAGATAGGTCTTCTGTTGCGGTGCTAGATCTTTATAATTAGGGTCTCGATAACGGTAGAATGGCTTGTTGTTATAAGGTGATGCCCAACCTGTCAATGGCCCTTCATCTCGATCGACAGAAAAAATATAGCCTCCTGTTAGATCTATACCTACCGTATCCGTCACTTTTAGATTGGAAATATCCACTCGGTTTTTATCCCGTTTGATCTTCTCCATCAAAACATATAGTCCCTTATAATCACCATCAATGACCACCTCACACCATCTAGTCCGTGAGGCATATTCCCCCGTCAGTCGACCAATATGAAATGAAAGCACATTACGCATCAGGCTTTTGTCAGAATAAGGCCCGTAAAGGATCCAATCATTTTCTATGGGTAAACCCAACAGTGAAACGTTATTGTTTTCTCCGTCTGCCAAACGGGTTTCAAAGCCATAGTTCTTTTTAGGAAAATCCTGAGACGACGATCCCCTTATCTCTATTCCTATTTTTCCATTGTAGTCATTATAATTATCCGTCAGCAAATTTAGATTTCCTTCACCGTTGTCAATCACACCAAGCGATGCAACGATTTTTGGTTCATCCACAATAGTCTGACCATCGGTATTTATTACAAAAATCGGCAAATTGGATGATGTAAATGATATAAAAGGTTCCGTAAACCAACTCGGTACCGACTGGTAATTGTTGGACCCATCTTTTATACCAGCCAATAAAAATACGAGCGATGTAAGATCTGATGATCCTAGACCATCATTGTGCACTTGTACGGCCAAAATATTATTTCCATTATTGAATAAGGACTTAGTTATTGGAAAAACCTCTGGAAGCCCCCCTTGGTAGAGCAATGCTTCGCGGTCGACATCTACTGGATCGTTATATGCTGGTGCAACACCGACGGTTCCAATATTAGCTCGACAAATTTCAACACCATTGATATAAGCTACAAATGCATCATCATAATCCACATAAAGAGAAAGTGCCGAGATTAAGGAGGTATCAATAATATCAAATTGCCTCCGCAAATAAACGGAATGGGCTGGACTAATGATGGTTTCGTCATCTCCATCGCCATACCCTATGCCACCCTTCCCTGTATTCCAAGAACTGTCGTCAAATCCTAACTGAATCCATGATTGTGATGGCTCAGAAACGCCCACTTCATACTTCCAGTCGTTTTCTGCCAGTACAACAGCTTCCCAATGGTCAATCGACTGACTATTTCCCAGTAATGGGTAGAACAAAATCAATAATATGAGCATTTTTAGCTTGGTAAATTTTCTCATTTTCATAAAATACTATTTCTTCTCTAAAATTTCGCATATGTTAACGTCCAAGCATATCGAGCGGCTGACCGAAGGAAGCCTGATATGGTGATGCAATGTTATACATATTTCATCTTTTTATCCGTTCATTTATTCTATAATTCCTATAATCAGTTTGACCCAATTGTTCGTCTGTTATATTTGCGAAATCATCAACTTGAAATACAAATGTTTTTGAGTCGCTCGAAAAATTACCGAAAATGAATTGCCTAATTATTGCTCTAAAAAAATCCTCTAATTTTATAACAATTTGACGATTGCAATCTTCGTAAATTTTATTGAGCTTTTTAGGTTCCTTCAAGAGTTTATAAAATCCATCCTCCCCATATATTTCTTTTGCGATTTTTGTTTCAATTTCTTCCCACTCTTTTCTTGAATCAAAGTCTTGACTCACACCAAGCATAGCATCTAAGTTGAAATATCTACCTCACTTTCCAAATTCAGATAAGATCTTTATTATGCAGCTTATTAATTGAGCTTTAGTAATTATAGGATAATCCATACTTGCAAAAGGGCATATTACCGGAATGCAAATAAGCTCGATTTTAGATTTTAAAAATTCCAAATGGTGTCCTTTTTTATTGTTCCAAAGTTCATTACTACTTGGCAATCTTGATTTTCTCTATTTAAATGATAGGGTTAACATACTTTTGAATAACGCCTAGTGTATCCAGAGAGCTGATGCAGGAAGCATTCTATGATCACACTTTGTTACTTTCCGCCTTCCTTTTCTTCAGTACAAACTTAGCATATCCTCCAGACATATAAACATGATTCCACCAATATAGAGTCTGGTTTCCCCAAAGCATCTTCTTTCTGAGCTTATAGATGTTACAATGTTTCATAATTCCAAGATATGAATTCATGCTACTTTGGAATGCCACTTTTTCTTCGTTGGTTGGTTTGCTGGATTTTATTATTGAGTTCTGCTTTTGAATCGCTTGATAAAAATCACACTTAGTTCTTTTCCCAATGTAGAAACGACCCGGTTTTATCATAGTGCCTAAGAATGAAACTCCCTTGCTATAATGTTGTAAATAAATCTTCTTAGGATAGACTTTTGCCCTCAAATAATAAAAGACTAACTTTCATGAACTTCAATTTGAGGAACATTTACGTAAGTCACTTTATAAAAGATGTTCATGAGACGGTTGCCCTCAAATAATAAACGACCAACTTTCATGAACATCAACGTAAGTCACTTTACAAAAACGGCTATCATCACAATTGATCTTATCACTTAACAAATTCACTTACAAATTACAAAATCTAATTTGAAATGAAGAAAATGCAGACCTTTTAGGACTAAAAAAGTAGTTAAGAAATGACAGTTTCCAAAATAAAAAACTTGAAATTGCAACTAAAAATGCGATTGATCACCTCATTGAGTTTAGAAATGAACATTTAAAAATGGTGAGTATTTATATTATGAAACAGGCCAAGGTAACAAATGCGCAAGCGGTTGGAACTGGGGGAACCAATCCAATGTTGTTTTTAAAATCGATTAGAAATAAGAATCAGGAATGATTGATTTCAACCAACTATCCCAAGCGACTCTCCATGCCCAAAAGACTTCAGCATTTTCACATGAGAAGAGATTGCAGCTAATAATCTTTCGTACTCATGATACGGCAAATCGAATTCCTCGACCGTTGCTTTGACTATTTTAGCAATTTCCGAATAGTGTGTATGACAAATAGAAGGGAATAGGTGATGTTCAATCTGAAAATTCAAACCACCGACACACCATGTGATGAATTTATTTTTCGTAGAAAAATTAGCTGTTGTTCTGATCTGATGAATCGCCCAGGTATTCTCGGAAATCCCATTCTCTTCCGCATCAAAATGTTCCGGACCTTCGACCACATGCGCCAATTGGAACACTACCGTAATTAAAACCCTCCAATGCCGTGGCTTATTAAAAAACCTAATAAGACAATTCCCCAATTCACACCAAATAGTATAGGTAATGCTATCATATAGGTCAAATAGATCGCTTTGGAAATAATCATTTCAATGGTTTCTTTCCTTGGACTAAATCCAATATTGGCAGTCAATCCCGTCTTATTATAATGGTATAATTGTCTAAAGTCTTTAGATAATGTCCAGCTTAAAGTAGCAAAACAGTATAATATAAAAGCATAAAAATGCTGAAATCGGTGGTACTTTTTTAATTTACCGTGAGGAGATAATCTAAGAAATGGTCTATTATCAATATCCTCATCCAGATGGTAGACATTGGAATAGGAATGATGCATCACATTATGTTGAATATGCCAGGTAAAATTACTGCCCCCCACCAGATTCATCGTATAACTCATGATCCTATTGATCTTCGGATACTTTGAAAAGGATCCATGATTAGCATCATGCATGATACAAAGACCAATACCTGCTGTGGTAAAACCGAAGATAGTTTAAGCGATTAAGGCGGTCCATCCGGCGAACACTCCGGCAAGTAGCATCGCATAGGTTCCAAAATAAGCCAAAAGAATAACGATAGTCTTCAGGTACATGCTGAAATTACCGGTCTTTTCTATCTGGTTTTCAACAAAATAACTGTTTACTCTCTGGCGTAATGTTTTGAAAAAATGGGCAGGATCTTTTCTTGAAAAGCGAATTGAATATTCCATAAAAACATTTTCTTTACTAATGCAAAATAGGTTCGTTTGATTAAATAACGGTTTCGGTAAAAGTAGTGCCAAAATCTTATTTCAAGTATTAATTAGGAAATTAGGCTTCATTACTTTTAGAGTTTGTTATATTTATCTTCGACTTTTTATTAGCATAATTGCCTTTTAAAAACATTAAATTTTGCGATGTAGAATCTCATATCTTTTTTAGTTCAAGTTTTCGGGGTCCACTCATAAATAAAAGTACCATCCATACACAAATGCTAAAGTATCCGGTGTCCCAAATGATAAATCCGACTCCACCCCACTCAGACAAATCTCTCGATACATAAACGATTGTTAGTGCTTCATAGATAGCATCAATCCCAATTTATATGCCGGAACAGGAGTCTCCATTTGTAATTGCTAAATTGCTGCTGGCCAGTATTCTATTGGTAGGTGATATCCCAAGAAATATATTACATATCCAACACTAAAAATGGTCAGAACAATGGTGAAAGTTTTAGCCAAACGAAATTGTTTTTTTGGTTTTGATTCTTGATTGAGGATACGCTTCGAAGTTGGATTAGCGCCAACGGAATAATCAGAAGAAACGCCAGTCCCCATAGGGTTTCTTCTATAGCAAACAATAAGCGAATCTTTGTAATCAAACCACTCGTAGCAACGAATTGTGCTAAAAATGAAAAGGTGAAAAATATGTACGGTATATTCAACTTAAGGAAACGCAGGAAGCTATTGTCGGTATTATTTATGATTCCGGGAATGTCCTTGTTTAACTTTAACAATGAATTGGCTATTAGTGCGGCAAATGATAGTTCTGCAATAATTGCAAAGCATCGGATGAGTAAAGAACTATTGAGAATAGTATCAAACCATCCAAGTTGCGTCAGATATCGAGACACAAAAATCGATCGATAAAGGGCAACAAAACAATATAATAGACCAAATATCCTCATATGCTTTAGATATTTTTCGTTCAATATATCTTTGGTATTTGCGGACTTTACGAAAATTACAAGGCATATAAATACGTTGATGATGTTGATGATCACTAGGGTCCACCACCAAGGTGTCGCCCATGTCCATTCTGCTTGCAACATAGGTTGATATTTTGTTTTTATTATTTGATTACCGAAATTACGTTCAGCATCTTTAAAGTTTTGAGTATCAATATCCATCTTAGATGGATAGTACATTAGTTACCTATAAAATGTGGCTAAACATACTCAAACATATCTGAAGGTGCGTTTATACAGGCTATGTAATTCATGATAATGATTTTATTTTTTGATTTGCTTCTTCAACTCCTTCTTGAAGATATATCGAGCGATATAGTTCTTTCGTTTCCTTCCAAACAACAATAGCCTCTTCTATTTCCCTTCGTTTTTCTAGTACTAGGCCAAATCCTCGAAGAGCATTAGTTAAATCGCCATTATGAATGTTGGGATTGTTCTTATATATGAGTATTGCCTCTCTATAATTAGCAAGAATCAGTATCTTTTCCGAGTTGGTTTTGTAAGTCTGCAATATGTATCTTAGAATGTGCGATTCTATCCAAATTGTTGGCTTTTTTATAGTAATTCAAGGATATTTGACTCAATTCTACAGCTTTCAAATAATTGTCTTGATCAGACTCAAATTGCATATAAACATTAAATGTTCTACCTAGAGAATTAAAATCATTTTCATTGCATAGGCCATGAGCCTTCTTAACAAGGAACTGAGCTTCATCGTATTTTTCTTCTCCTCGTTTAGTCCATGCTTCCTTCAAGAGTTGTTTAATGTCTGAACTATCAATCATTTTATTCTAACTAAAGACTGCGAACGGTTTAGTATAAAATGCGTTTTAATGCTTTTCATACATTGTTGGGCACTAGATTTAGTTCTTTTCGTTTGCTCCAATAGTATATCGCAAAACCAATACTAACTATCGGAAGTACAATTCCAAATTCATCAATATAATAAGCTGAGTTTCCCGTATCTTCAGTTAAGGGTGAGAAAATCCTTTGAATATATAAATTATGACTAGCGTGAAGTATTACTGCTGTCCATAAGCTTCCTGATTTTATACGAAACCAAGTATAAATGAAACTAATACTCATAACTAATACCACGAAACAAGACATTGCGTACCATGATGGAGTACCACTATTATAATCAGCAAAAAGTAAAATTGGTAAGTGCCAAATACCCCAAATAGAGCCCGAAATCAAAGATGTTTTTGTAAATCCGTATTTCTTAATAAGTTCAGGCACCAAAAAACCCCGCCAACCAATCTCTTCACCTAAAGCACTTGCCATACCTCTTATTGTTCCGAAAATGCCTAATAGAATTACGTATAAAACTATTGTAAAACCACTCCCAATTGGACCAAGACCAAAAGATTCGGTAAGAGTATTTACAAATTCCTTATTGTAAAATCCTCCAAAGCCAAAAATCCATATGACTAAATAGGCTATTAATACGTAAATAAGAGGAATGAGATAACTCCAGAATTGATATTTAGTTTCACCCCATTTCCATCCCAAATCAAAAATATTTCTTTTTAATATTTTCATTGTAATCAATGCCGAAATTCCAGGACACCACATAATTCCCATTACATATTGTCCTTGCCCTCCACCAAGTGTTCCTGAGTATATTATTAGGAAATAGAAGATTGAACTTAAAGCCAAAGTAATAGAAAGAAATATAGTGATTGGCTTTAAATTTTGGTTGATTGGATTGTTCATAATTTATAAACTAAGATTCCTTATTTCAACGTGTGACTAACGGATTCGGGATATTTGGAGTTTTACAAAAAAAAGCTTCACGCAGTGGCGATTTTTTTTTGCAAAATTACATAATATCCTATGATATGATGTCGTCTCTTTCCAATAGGGAGAGCGACGACATCAGGGCGTAGCCCGAATCCGATATGAAGAATCGACCGCGGGGAGATGCTTCATATCATGTGGCTAAACATACCCTCTCATATCTGAAGGTACGTTTAGGCAGACTATGCAATAATTCACAAATACTCAAATCAACTTAGTCCTTACTGATGATAAACTGTATTATGAGCCAAAGTACTACCACAAGTACCACAAGGCCCAACTGCAGCTCCCCCTCCTGCGCATCCGTTTCCACAGGTATAATGCCATACTCCAGCTGCATTTTGGGCAGGTTCAGGAGTAGGAGGTGTGGCTTGAGGAGTTATTGGAGGAGTTATCGTTGTCGGTGTACTATTATTTTGTGGATGATATGCTGTGTTATGAACTAAAGGACCTCCACAAGTGAAGCAATTACCCTTTGCTCCAGAACCTCCCGCGCAACCTTTGCTACAGGTATAGTGCCAGACACCATCCGCATTTTGAGCAGGCTCTACAACAGGCGGAGGAGGTGTCGCACCATTTGGAATTGTAGCATTAGGTGCAGAAGGCGGATTTGCCGCTTCCAGTGCTTCTCTAGCTTCTTGTTTAGCGGCACTAGACTTATCATTGCAGGCATAGAAGGAGATGACAGTACTTAGCAGTAGTATTGATAGGATTTTATAATATTTCATAATGGTATTTTTTTAAAAATTTTGTACTAGAAGAAAGTACGCTAATTTAGATTTTTACGACTCTTAAATATAAGAGCTTGTTCAAAAATAATATTTCACGCTCTAAATTTACTTTAAATTCTCATTTCTTCTTTTTATTACTTGGCTCTGTTTCTGTTTTAACTAATTTTCTTTCATTATTAGGCTAATTTTCTATTCCCTCCTCTTTATAAGTCTATCATTCTATAGGTTCAAATTTTTCAAATAATTCTCCATTGTATTTATAAACTCCAGCATTATGTGTTCCAAGCCAAAGAACGCCTTGGTTATCTTTATATATTGAAAAAAGCAATACATCTGTTTCGCCATCCTTGATCGGGTAATGAATGAGTTCTGTTCCATTATTTCTCCAAACACCATTATCGTAGGTTGCCATCCATAGATCTCCATTGTTGTCTTCGGTGCTTGACATAAAATACGGAAATTCTATTTGGTTTTCTTCATTTGTGTAACCAACCCCGTTCCCTTTTTTGTAATTTATGTAGTTAATTCCCTTATTTTTGTTCATCAATATTTCATAGCGGTACCGTGAATTATTAAACCAAAAGAAACCACCCTTGACTTCAATAATAGAACGCATCCCAAAATCACCTCCATTCGGAGTCGATTGCAATTGATCTTCATAGTGCCATCTAAATAATTTTCCATCAAATCGACATAGGCCAAGGCCAGATGTTCCAAACCAAACAAACCCTTTGCTGTCTTTGTATATTGAATAAACCCCATAGGGTGAATAACTTGCATCTGGTCGTTGTCTATAGAATTCATCTTCTTGTGGTGATTTTGGAAATTCAAGTGAGTATAGGTTTTCGCCATCATATCTATAAGGTCCTTTTTTATTAAAACCTAGTCTAAACCATAAATCATTAGATCCTAATTTCCATTCATTCTTTTTAGAGTCCCTTTCAATTAACTCTAGCGTTGTAAATTTTTGTCCATCAAACTTGCTCACACCTTGTCGTGTTTCGAAATAAAGATTTCCTAGTTTGTCCTCTTGAATCTTTATAATGTCACTTCCAACAAGGCCCTCCTTAATAGTATAAAGAATTAAGCTTTTCCCATCATACTTATATGCTCCTTTCTCATTGCCTCCAAACCAAACATTATTCTTACTATCCTGAAAAACATGTAAGGTTCTTTCATCAAGTTTCGAAACATATTGGGCAGTAGTAATCGTCTTTTCGGAAGTCTTTAAGTTTTCAGATTCATTTTGACCATTACAAGAATAGAATGCAGATGAAACACCAAATAATAAAATTAAGTTTATAGCATTAAATCCCATTAAAATGAGACCCGACGATAGGTGTTCTTGAATCTTCATTGCATTTTATACTTTTCTTTTTCTATAGGATATTATTCCCAAGGTCCATTCTTTGTAACATTAAAAAAGGATTTACCACCTGTCTCGTCTTCTGCGGGATCGTATCTATATAGTCCACCTCCACCGCCAACCCATAATCGGCCTTCTTTATCTTCAAAAATTGTTTGTACCGCTCTTACACCGAGACCTTGCTCTTGACTGAAATTGGTAAAGGATTCTCCACCAGTCCCGTTTTCTGCGGGATTGTAGCGATATACACCAAAACCTTCAGAGCTGAACCAGATATTTCCCGCTTTATCTTCATAAATGATACAAACTTCATTGTTACCAATACTATCACTCGAGGTGTAATTGGTAAAGGTCTTGCCATCATATCTACTTACTCCTCCTTCCCTTGTTCCAAACCATATATTCCCTTTGCTATCTTCCATTATATTGTCAACGCTGTTATCAGCTAGTCCATCTTTTTTGGAATATTGGGTAAATGGTTGGGAGTCTGCTCTGAGTTCAGCCGAAGGATCATATTTGAAGGCGCCAAAACCATTTGTACTGAACCACATATTGCCCGCCCTATCTTCTGCAATAGACCAAGAAGTTACTTTGGTGATAAATTCCCCTGTCACTTCCTCAGGATATGGGAGCTCAAATGGCGCCCAGTCTGCACCATCAAATCGAAATATGCCTGCTACTGAACCTGCCCAAATATCACCTTTACTGTCAGCGAAGATGCTCCAGAATCGTTGGCCTTCGAAATACTTCGGCTTAAAATAATTGGTAAACTTTTTTCCGCCTTTATTATTAGTTGACCAGCCATATTTTACAACGCCTTGGTTTGTAGCGAACCATATATTTTTCTCCAGATCTTCTGTGATGCCCGTAATTTGTTGGCCACTAAATCCCTGTGCATTGGAGAAATATGATACACTATCTCCATTATAATGCGCTACGCCATAACCATTGGTACCAAACCAAAGGCTTCCATTTTTATCCTGATAAATATTGCGTATGTATTCGGCTATTTGTGGGTCATTTGCTTCTGGAAGAAAGGATGGAGTGTTCTGCTTTTTAACCTCTGATAATTTTGACTTTTCCTGACCATCGCAAGAAGTAAAAAAAGTCATTATTAAAAGTAATGCACAGAGATGCGTATATAAATAAGTATTCTTCATTTGATAAATTAATTTTCATAAATGTAGAATGAAGATTTTCTTTTGATGCTATTCAATTGTAAAATAATGTAATTGGATTGTAAATAATCCAAATGGTCTACTAATATTATTTTGATTCTGCCTAATGTCTCCGAATATGAGGCGGACGCAGCGTCATCAAGTCTGATCAACATACTCAATGTTGGCGCAAGTTTTCTCTTTCATTACATTTAATGTCGTAATCGTGCTAACGTATTACTAAGATCAATTTGTACTTGATTTATCTTCTCGTAAAATTTTCTCCATTTTTCGACCTTTTGCTAATTCATCTATCAACTTTTCTAAATATCTGCATTTTCTATACAATTCAAATTCATCTTCTATTTCTTCAATTCGATAACCACAAACTACTCCTTTAATAAGGTGTGCATTTGGATGTAATTCTGCTCTTTGAAAAAATGTTTCAAATGTTACTTTCTCTTCAATAAGTTCTTGTATTTCATCTTCATCAAATCCAGTTAGCCATGCTATTACTTGGTTTAGTTCTTCCTTGGTTTTTCCATTCTTCACCAATCTATTTAAGTAAAGTGGATAAATAGATGCAAATATCATTTTTGCAACTTTTTCATTTTTCTCAACTGTAACTTTCATTTTATTAGATTTTAATTTTAAATTAATTGATGCTTACATGTGGCTGCGCTACTCATCCTAATTACGATTACATCTATATCCAAAATTCAAGATTCCCTTTTATCCAAATGAGAACTGATGTTCCAGAAAATAAGCCTTCATCTAGTAGCATGGCAACTCCAAAATTCCATTCTACGAAAGAATTCTTTGTACTTGTTTGATGACTTTCTTGAGCCACACAGCAATCACTGAAACAATAGAGTATAAGAAAGAATAAAGTGAGTTGCTTTATCATTAGAACTAAATTTAGACTATATCTGTCTCTTATACACATCTGACGCTGCCG
>CAJXUU010000095.1 GCA_913061325.1 uncultured Saprospirales bacterium
CTCGCCTATGCTCTGCATTGCCTACGTTTTTTGCCTTGGAGAATGAATAAATATCTGCACATAAAAACCTACTTTATTAATATATCATTCCTAAGAATATCGAATGGCTAAAATTTGATATGCTCTGGAGAAAATCATTCTTTTGATGGTAAACAACCATCATGCTTTGGACCCTTATTCAATCTACAACAGAAGTAATATTATTTACTTATTAAATCCTCAATGTTTCCCAATGGTCTACCCAAAACAGCTTTGTTTCCATCCTCTACAATGGGTCTCTCCATCAATCTTGGGTGCTCTATCATGATTTGGATCCACTCTTCGTCAGATAGCTCTTTGTCTTTATACACTGTTTTAAAAAGGTCTTCTTTTTTTCTGATAAGATCTATCGGTACCATTTTCATTTTTCGCAGTAGTGTTCCTAATTCCATGGGAGAAAGGGCATTTTTCTGATAGAGAATAATTTCAGGTTCTATCCCAGAATCAGTGATCATCTTGAGTGCTTTCCTAGAAGTGCTACAACGTGGATTATGGTAAATTTTCATATGTTTAAAATTTTATTCCCATTGAAAATCAACCATTTAAGGTTCATCATCTCCTTGGGTGACTATAGCTTTTCACCAGAACCTTAAGAAATAAAAATTTAAAGGCACTAAAAAATAACCAATGTTCTTAATTATTTCCTCTGGCCTTTAGAGCTCAGTCGTCGGCGTTTCATGGTGCAAATATATGCTTTATTGATAGTCACTTACATATTCACTCCACAATAAACTTCCTATTCACAACATTCCCTTCCTGATCCATTATAGAAGCAAAATAAACACCTGCTTTCAACTCAGATATATCAATACGATTACCCAAAGCCTCAAACTGAAGCTGTCCCTTAATATCAGTAATCCTGATTTTCGATATTTTGATGTCGGAATCAACAAAAAGAACGTCAGATACAGGGTTCGGATAGATATTGATGTGAACTTGCTCATAGTCTTTATTGGATGTTGTTCCATTAAGTAAATTAACTACGACTGAATCCAACACAGTCTCACAATCGAGTAGCATCAGATCTACTGTAAATTGATATGGGAATCCGTCCCAATTATTTAATGATGTGACGTCGACTTCGTACATATAAAATCTCTTCCCAAGCAAAGAAGGGTTTGCTATGAATTCGTCATTTTCAAAATTACAATTACTATGTTCGCCAATTTTGTTTTCAAGACTATAATATGATTGGTAATCTATCAAGAATAGTATCTCCTCAGGAAGGGATTCAGCATTTATTCTCCATTTTAAATTTGCACTAAATTCAGAAGTATTGAAAATTCTCAGTTCTTCGTGTGGGAAATCTATCATTCCTGTGCTTTCATTGAGACGCAGATCTATTTCTTCTTTGTCAAATGATATGTCATATTCTTCTGAGGTTGCTTGATGTAGAGTCACATTGATAGAATCAAGCTTAATACTACATTCATTATAGTCTACGATGTAAATTTGAAATTGTAAAGGAAACACAAACTCTTCTATATTATTAATATCCATAGAATATATTCCAAGTGGACTTACCTCGTTAGGGCCAAATTTAGTAAACGGAGCGATACTGTTCCCGCAAATTGTAGTTGTTTCACCATTATATGTGAGAATTCCATCCACTATTCTAACAATGATCCCTTCTGGTAAAGTCCCTATTTCCCATGTCAATAAATGCTCTATTGTATCGACATTAGTGACTTGTACGACTTCGTTTCCGTTGAATCTTCCATAATTCCCAAAAGTTATATCAATTGAGTTTGTATCTAAAGAATATGGACTTTGACTGAATACTTGGGTAAGAGAAAAAAATAACAGAAAGGATGTATTGGTAGATTTCATAGTTTTAGCATTGGTTGTGGATATTAAATATAATCTTTTAAATATGAAGTGAAAAGATACTCCAATAGAAAAAGGTAAATTGTATATTACTAATTATGTATAAATCAATATACCAAAATCATGAAATCACTTTTTTTTATTGCAGTGGTATGTCTTTTGCCAAGAGTACAAAGTCAATCAAACATCATACTTCTCCTAGTGTAATTATTAAATAAACGAAATGAAGCTATTTTTCAGGTTAGTTTTATTTGCATTGTATTTCAATGTTGCTCTAAAGAAGAAAATCTACCGCTATTTCCACCATGTGAGCATGATGATTTTCATGTAACCTATAGGTTTAATGATAGTTGTGCAACTCAAACATACGTCGATTTTAGTAAGCTTGGGGAAGATTTTTCTCTTCTATAAGGGAGAAGCCACACTGAAAAAATAGCACAGTTCTTACATATAGTAATTCTTGAAGAATCAAATCTAAATGATACGTTGTGGATAGAAGCATTTGATGTTACCTCGTCATTTACGGATAGGGTAATACTTAATTATAGTTATCAAGACTATAGCGGTCTTTCGGGAGGCTTTGGTATTCCAACTGGTCAAGGCACTAAAGACGACTACCTTATTATCGACTATTACAATGCAGATACGTCCATACTTGAGGGGCGATTTCAATGTAAATTTAAAGAAGGATCCGCTGCTTCATGGGTAAATGTACCTGATGGACTAGAATTATCTGAAGGAAGTTTTAAGGTGATGATGGGGTAAATATTTGTCTGAAATACAGCAGTCAATCAGATTCACTTAATAAACGAAAAAGTATAATCAAAAAGGGCCTATCAAATAAATGATAGACCCTTATAAACATTCTTACCACCAATATAAAAAGGTGATTTTATCGATTAAACCTATAGTGTCAATGCAAATCTTGCGAAAGCATATCTGCCACCAATACCAAATTGTTGTGCTCTTCTAGACCAGTCAAATCTTCCACCACTTCGGTTTGTTCCTGTCTGTGCATTTCCATCACTATCAGTATAAGAAATCTCAGTCTCCGCTCTGTCTGGATAGATGTCTAATAAGTTGTTGGCACCTAATGTAAGTGTTACATTGTCAGTGAATTTATAGCTTACTGAAAGATCAGTAATCAGTTTACCAGAGAATTCTTGTTGAAGAGCGAGATTATTAGTCGCTTCAGTTACGGTACCAAAGTATGTATTTCTTAAGAATATATTCAGTTTACTCATCGTCAAACTATTAGACAATGATGCCTTTGTTCTTGGTACTGCTTGTTCCAAGTATACTCTACTATCTTCAGGGAAATAAGTTGACACAAGCCCAGCATTTTCCAATACTTCAGATGCTTTAATCTCTCCTACTCTTTCTGTTTTTGATAATGTTCCAGAAAGATCAGATTTCAATAGCGTTTTGCTACCAAACCTTGTTTTGTGTGTAAGTACAAAATCTAATCCTGTACTCTTTGTATCAATAGCATTTGCAAAGAATGATGCTGCAGATGCATTCGCTTGTTTTAGCAAATTATCTAATTCCGATCCAGTTCCAGGTCCTTTGAATTGTCCAGTATACACGACTCTATCATCTATATTTACTATATATCCGTCCAATGTAATAGAAAGATTCGCGGCAGGAATAGCAGCTGTTATACCTGCACTTACACTAGTCGAAGTTTCTTCCTTTAATTCAGGAATACCCAATAAATTCGCAGCTCTACTATCATTTGCAAATGTTCCTACTTCTACAGGATTACCATCTTGATCAAATATTGTAGATGTAGAATTGAAATTTAATTGATGTAATGAAGGAGCTCTGAATCCTGTGTTCGCAGCAGCTCTAATCGTCATCTTATCTGTAACTCTTAATCGAGCCACACCTTTGAAGTTTACGGTTGAACCAAAATCAGAATAATTCTCATATCTAGTAGCTACACCAAGAAGCAATGTTTCTGTCACATCCGCCTCCAAATCGATATATCCTGCTACACTTGACCTAACACGATCCACCTCATTTGCTGGAGCGAATCCAGGGAAAACTTGTGATCCACCAGGTCGAGTATTCCCAAAAAAGTCTTTTCTAGTTGTTTGATTAGGAGTCGTGATTGGATTTCCATCTTCATCAAACTGTGCATATGAAGGCAATTCTCCCGCTGAGATTGCATAGTTTTCATATCTGTGCTCTGCACCGAATGCTACATTAAGGCCACTTAAGATATCATCGTATTTATGATTCAGATCCAAGTTTGTAGTATTTTGAGCAAAAGAGAAACCACCTGCATCAAATCTCGTAGGAGTTGCATTCAACATTGATGCATTTGATGTATTAGATATTTCATATAAAAACGAGTTCGTTCCATATGAATTACTAAAATCTACAGACCAGTCATTGACTTTACCTCTGATACCAGTACTCATGGACTTATCACCAATTTTAGAATTGATCTCAGGTAAAAATCCATTGTTGTAAGCAGGTGTATATGTTCTAGATTGATTTGGTAACCTGTAGAATCCAGCGGAATTTCCTGCTCTTCTACTTACACCCGCATTGGCATATATTTCAGTTCCAGAATCATTTAGAGGGTAAGCAAAATTTGCAAAAAATCTACCTCCTCTCAATGCTGATTGACCAACACGCATATTGAAATCCGATCTTGTTAATCCTCTTGCTGCAAGTTCTGCATCAGTATTATCAGCTGATAGAACGCCCTGTAATTCAGCTTTAGAAGTCGCTCCTGCAAGATCAATTCCCGCTGCACCAGCATATTGTATCACATCTGTCACATCATCATCCTGAAGGTTAGCGATATCGTAACCATCAGCTTGTGCAAACCTCTCTACTGTATTAAACGAGTTGAATACATTTCCTTCCCATTCTTTCATTCTACTGAACTCTTCTCTTACATCAAAATCACCAGTAAAATTGATAAAAGCGCCTTTATCATTTAGTCCTACTCCGTAATTTGCACTGATATTTGTTGATGCACCATCGCTACCACCTGTTTGGTAGTTGGCATTTTTTGACATATTAGCGCCATAACTTGCTACTAATGTCAATTCATCCGTCTGTTCTTTTAGTATTATATTGATTACCCCAGCAATGGCATCTGATCCGTATTGGGCGGCTGCACCATCTCTAAGTACTTCGATCCTAGCAATAGCTGCTGCAGGGATAGCATTCAAATCCGTACCTACACTACCTCGACCAAATGTACCGTTTACATTGATAAGAGAAGATGTGTGTCTACGTTTACCATTTATTAATACCAATACCTGATCTGGTCCTAGTCCTCTCAATGAAGCTGGATCTATATGATCTGTTCCATCAGAAATATTCTGTACGTTGGACGTAAAAGAAGGCGCCACAAAGTTTAATATTTGATTCAAATTAACTTGTGGACTAGACTTCAATAATCCAGAAATGTCGATTACATCTACTGGTACAGCGGTAGTCAATTTTGTTCTCCCTTCTGCACGAGAGCCCACAAATACGATCTCATCTAGTGCATTTCCCTCTGATAGTGTCACATTTGCTGTCGATCTTCCGTCTATAGCAATCTCTTGTGTAGTGTATCCTACATAGCTAAAAATTAGAGTGCCCGCCATATCCGTGACATTCAAGGAGTATGATCCATCTATATCAGTAATGGTACCAGAAGAAGTACCCTTTTCCATTACTGATGCTCCGATTAATGGTTCTCCAGAGTCATCTGTCACCACTCCGGTTACATTTTGACTTATCATAAATTGGCTAAACGCCATAAATAGTAAAATAAAAGTCTTTTTCATTGTAAAATGTTTTTGTTAATAAATATGTACTGGCTTGCCATGTGAAATCCTACTAATATTGGATTCAATTTTATATTATTTAGAAAGATGTCTTTCGGTATGCGTTAGGTACTTACGAAGCTTTAGGTAGAAGCTAATCGATTTATATATATATAAGATGAAATTGGAGGACATGAACTTTAATCATTATATCTTCCAAGTTGGGCATTCTAATTATCTTAAACTTTCACAAAATAGGTATAAAAATCTATTTATAATACGTATAAAAAATAAACATATGAAAAATATATTTACGACTTGACATGAAATAGTTTATTTTAAATAAAATATCCCATTCCGATTATTATTTTGATCTAGAATGATTTGAATAAAATCCAACTTTAATTTTGATTGACTTATACCTTCAGTATAGTTGTCGATTCAGGAATAGAAATGCGAACACAAAACGATTTTCTTTATTCATGCTAGGGAAAAACTTAAATTACAATATCTTCGCCCTGTGGAGAATTTAGAGAGACTCCTGAAGCTCTATCAGGAAGATGAAAGAACAGATCAAATAGCTTCTCATGTGGAAGCGTCCACACCTGCCAGAATCATGATTGATGGGATGGTCGGTGCTCAGGATTGCTTTGTCTTGGCGGCACTGTTTGGCAAGAGCGGGTATTCCCAGATATTTATAGCAAACGATAAAGAAGAAGCGGCTTATTTTCAAAATACGCTCGATCTTATCATAGAAAAACCCAAAGTCCATTTCTTTCCAGATTCGTTTAAGCGACCGATGGCATACGAGGATCTCAATAATATGAATGTCCTTCAACGAACTGAGTCTATCAATAAGATCAATCAGCATGATGGGGAAGGGCAGATTGTTGTCACATATCCTGAGGCAATATTCGAAAAAGTAGTTGATCCCAAAATTCTTGATAGCAATAAAATCGTTGTAAAAAAAGGTGAAGACTTAGATGTAGATACGATCTTAGAAGTATTGGTTGAATACGGTTTTGAACGAGTTGAATTTGTGTATGAGCCGGGCCAATTTGCCATCCGTGGAGGAATAGTTGATATATTTTCTTTTGGTAACGAATGGCCATACAGAATAGAATTATTTGATGAGGAAATAGAGAGCATCAGGACCTTCAATCCTACGAATCAGCTTAGTCTAAAAAACATTGAGCGCGTATCCATTATTCCCAATATCAATAGTGGATTTAAGCAAAGTGAGAAAGTCCCTTTTTTCAGTGTGTTTAATGAACGTACTGTAGTTTGGGTAAGAGACTTTGATATTGTTTTGGATAAACTGCAAATGTGCTTTGATAAGTCAGAGAAATTTGCTGCGAACATTAATGTCAATACAGAAGAAGAACTCAAAAAAGTATTTGACGAAAGAGCATTCATATATCCGAATGAGGTAATGAATAGCCTTGAACGGTACAATATTATCATCACTAAAAAGTCTCAAATCAAAATTGAGCCTGATGCTAAAATCAGTTACAATACTAAGCCTCAGCCTTCATTCAATAAGAACTTCAAGTTGCTTATTGATAACTTGGAGGAGAATGACAAAGCGGGCTTAGAGACTTTCTTATTTACAGATAGTGCGAAGCAGATCGAGCGTTTTTATTCGATATTCGAAGACTTGAAAGCTGAAGTACTCATCCATCCTGTGAATAAGTCGATCTATGAAGGATTCATCGATGCAGATTTGAATATAGCTTGTTATACTGATCATCAGATATTTGACAGATTCCACAGATATAAACTGAGAAAAGGATTCACCAAGGAGCAGGCAATGAGTCTGAAAATGATTCGAGAATTGCAAGCTGGTGATTTTGTGACACACATAGATCATGGAGTAGGAAAATATAGTGGGTTAGAGAAGATAGAGATCAGTGGAAAGACCCAAGAATCAGTTAGGTTGCTCTATCAGAACAATGACATTCTATATGTGTCTATCAATTCACTTCATAAGATTAGTAAATTCGTTGGGAAGGATGGAAAACCTCCAAAGCTGAGTAAGATTGGAGGTGATGCATGGAAAGCACTCAAACGGAAGACCAAGAAAAAAGTAAAGGATATAGCCAAGGAATTGATCAAACTATATGCAAAAAGAAAAGCATCAAAAGGACATGCATTTCCTGAAGATGGATACATGCAAAATGAGTTAGAAGCTTCATTTTTATATGAAGACACTCCTGATCAATTGACTGCCACCACTGACATGAAAGAGGATATGATGGCAGAACACCCTATGGATCGATTGATTTGTGGTGATGTTGGGTTCGGTAAGACAGAGATAGCACTTAGAGGAGCATTCAAAGCTGTGGTAGGCGGAAAGCAGGTGGCTATTTTAGTTCCTACTACCATATTGGCTTTGCAACATTATAAGACCTTTCATGATCGAATGGAAGAATTTGGTGTGTCGGTAGATTATCTAAATAGATTCAAAACAAACAAACAAAAGAAAGAGATCTTTGCGAAAATGGCAGATGGTACTCTTGATCTTGTGATAGGTACACATGCTTTGCTCAATAAAGATGTACGATTCAAAGATCTTGGTCTCTTGATCATTGATGAAGAACAAAAATTTGGAGTTGCAGCAAAAGAAAAACTTAGAAATCTTAAAGTGAATGTAGATACACTTACGCTTACTGCTACTCCGATTCCGAGAACATTACAGTTTTCATTGATGGGGTCTAGGGATTTATCCATAATTCGTACTCCGCCACCCAATAGACAACCTATTCATACAGAAAGAAGGATCTTCAATGATGAGGTCATTAGAGAATCAATTTACTATGAAGTAAATAGAGGTGGTCAAGTATTCTTTGTTCATAATCGTGTAAAGAGCCTTCCTGATATGGCTGCAATGGTACAAAAGCTATGTCCTGATATTTCGGTTAAGATCGCTCACGGTCAGATGGATTCAAAGACGATGGAAGAGAGATTGGTTGATTTCATAGCTGGAAAGTTTGATGTTTTGATATGTACAAACATCATCGAAACAGGTCTAGATATCGCCAATGCAAATACGATCATCATCAATAATGCACATCAATTTGGGATGAGTGACCTCCACCAATTAAGAGGTCGTGTTGGGCGGTCGAATAGAAAGGCTTATTGTTATCTTTTTGCACCACCATTATCCGTATTGACTTCAGAAGCTAGAAAGCGAATCAAGACATTGGAAGAGTTTTCTGATTTAGGAAGTGGATTTCATATTGCAATGAGGGATCTTGATATCCGTGGAGCGGGTAACATGTTGGGCGGTGAGCAAAGTGGATTTATCAGTGATATAGGATACGATACTTTTCAGAAAATATTAGAAGAAGCTGTATTTGAGCTGAAGGAAACGGAATTCAAGGATGTTTATAAGGATCAAGTAAAGAAGGATCGAAACTATGTCAGAGATGTAGAAGTGGAGACGGATGTCGAGATGCTTATTCCTGACGATTATATCAATAATATCCAAGAGAGACTTTTACTTTATACCCAACTCGATGGTATCAATGATGAAGAGGAATTGACAAAATTTATTGATGCGATGCAAGATAGATTTGGTCCTATCCCGAAGCAAGTAAGCGAATTATTTGATGGACTTAGAGTAAGATGGATCTGCAAGAGACTTGGGTTCGAAAGATTGTCGTTGAAGGGAAATAAACTTAGGTGTTATTTTATTGGGAATCCACAATCGTCCTATTTCGAAACAGAACAGTTCCAAGCGATAATGAAATATGTATCGGTAGGTGGTCAACTTAAAGGTTATTCTCTCAAGCAATCGAGAAATTATCTTTTGATGATTAAGGATGGGGTTAAGGGATTAAAGCAAGCAAGAGTGTTACTGCAGGATTTGCATGCTGAGGTGCAGAAGTAAATTTATGAAAATGCCAAACACACCAATAAGTGTCTGACATTTTATTTTTTAATAATCTACATTTTAGTAATCTACGCCCTCGGTAACTTAATCATATACTTCTTCTTAATTACACTCAACTTCGCATCTCTTAACCAAGGGTTATAATACTTCAGCATTCGATAAGTGACTCCATTGTGCTTAGAAAATTCAGCCCAACTTTTTACTGATTTGTCAACTTCGACATAGTATACATTATCAATGCGTTCGTACAGTTCGTGTGGTTCTACAAAGAAACCATATCGTTCTGGATCTTTCATGATCTCTTTGATTGCGATTAGGCGGAATACATATCTTCCTGTTTCACTATTCACATTAATATCGTAGAATGAAGATTGACCCTGCTCCTTTAGAGTCCTAGCGAATTTGGTAGGGCCTACATTATATGCTGCAGCAGCATTCGCCCACGACCCAAATCTTTTATGTAATTTTTTAAGATAACCACAAGCCGCTTTTGTCGCTTTTTCTACATGATATCGTTCGTCTACTTCGTCGTTTATTTCTAATCCCAATTCTTTAGCGGCTGCTTTCCTAAATTGCCAAAACCCTTTAGCATTGGCAGATGATTGCACATTCCTAAGGCTACTTTCTGCAACAGCTAGATACTTAAAATCATCAGGCACTCCTTCTTTTGCCAAAATAGGTTCGATAATTGGGAAAAATTTATTTGCGCTCTTGATATGCATCAATGTTGCGGATTGCCAATAAGCATTTACAGATAGTTCTCTGTCTAGTCTCTCACGAGTATCCATATTGACAGGCATTGCTTCTCCCGCAAAAGAAGGAGAAGCGATCGTTGGAGTACGTATGATCTGTGGAAGAGCATGTAAAACTTCTGTATTGGTTTTTTTTTCTTCATCGGTAAATGAGGTGAAAATAAATGCACAAACATATACAAATCCAATGGCGGAAAAGATAGAAAAGGCTAATCTAGACATAGCTATATTTTTAAATTAGGTAAAATAATTTCAATAAGTAATGATGCCGTAGCGGCGATCTCAGGTAGGGTTTTCTGAAGTTACAATCAGATAACTCCCAAAAGTAAAGAATTATTCTCTATTTGTGGTGACTTAGGAATGATTCAATAATAAAGTAACATTTTCTACTTGTTATTTTATCTTTCTACAGCGTTAAAAAGCCTCGCCAATGCCTTGCATTGTCTACGTTTTTTGCCTTGTTGAAAAATAAAATACCCGTGTATAAAAGCGAACTTTATTAATGTATCATTCCTTATGCGCTTTTCCGTCTTCTAAAAGTGTATCAATGAAGATGTTGAGAATATTGCAGCAACCACTAAGATAGCTATCAATGGTTTCCTAGATAGCTGGAGGTTGGAATTCCTTCTTTTTGATAGATAAAATGTTAAAAAAGCATTATTATTGATCATGCGATTAAGATTTACTCATTCATCCTATATCTTTTAGTTAAATGAATATTGCCATTCTCTCTAGAAATCCTGCGCTATATAGCACTCAAAGCTTGGTAAATGCAGCAAGGAAAAGAAACCATTATGTAAGAATATTCGACCACATGCAATGTGATTTGGTGATCGAAGAAAATAGTCCATGTATATATTATCATGGTCAAAGAGTTAAAAATATTCAAGCGGTGATACCTAGGATAGGAGATTCTGCAACTGTATATGGAGCTAGTGTGATCCGTCAATTTGAATTGATGAAAATCTTTAGCACTTTAAAAGCGGATCCACTTTTAAAAGCAAGGGATAAAATATCTTGTATGCAAATTTTAGCTGCAAATGGTATAGCAGTCCCAAAGTCTACCATATCGAATAATGTTATGACCATCGGTCAGATGATAGATGAAGTAGGACCCATGCCTGTAGTTATAAAATTGGCCAATGGCACACATGGATTAGGTGTGATGCTTGCCGAACAAAAGAAGATGGCAGAATCTATAGTGGAAGCCTTTCATAAGACAAAACAAAAAGTATTTTTGCAGCAATTTATAGCGGAAGCTAAAGGTGCCGACGTTAGAGTTTTTGTTGTAAATAATGAAGTAGTAGGAGTGATGAAGAGGCAAGCTGCTGAGGGAGAATTTCGTTCTAATTTACATAGAGGTGCCACTTCGGAGGTAATACAGTTGACAGAAGCAGAAATGAAAGTAGCACGTAAAGCTGCAAGAGTCATGGGCCTTAATGTTGCAGGAGTAGATATGTTGCAAACATCTAGAGGTCCTATGGTGTTAGAAGTAAACGCTAGCCCTGGACTCGAAGGAATAGAAACAACAACTGGTCATGACATAGCCAGTAAAATCATAAAATATGTCGAGAAAAACTACAATTATATATGATTGAAAATCTGGAGACAAAACACACATTTGAAGAGCCTATAGAAGTTGGAGGGGTATCTGTCTATCCAGGAGAATATGCACAGGCCAATATCAATGTGGGACGACTTCCGTCTGATACAAGGATTGATATCAAGGCACATATATTCAGAAGTAAAAATCCAGGACCATGTATGTTGGTAGTTGGTGGTGTTCATGGAGATGAAATTAATGGAATCGAGATTGTAAGGAAGGCCATTGAAGAAGATTTATTCAGTGACCTAGAAAGAGGAAGTATTATAGCAATTCCTTTGTTAAATGTATTCGGGTTCATCAACTTCAGTAGAGAAGTACCTGATGGAAAAGATGTAAACAGATCATTTCCAGGAATTAGAAGTGGGTCATTGGCTTCTAGGGTAGCTAACACAATGACAAAGAAGATATTACCTTTTGTAGATTTTGCAATGGATTTTCATACAGGTGGATCTTCTAGATTTAATTATCCCCAGATCAGATATAGCAAAACGGATAGACAAGCTGAAGAACTTGCAATAGTTTTTGGTACTAAATACATAATCCAAAAACCATTGATCCCAAAGTCATTTAGAAAGACTGCTCATGACATGAATATCCCAACCATTGTATTCGAAGGGGGAGAAAGTGTAAGGTTAGATGGACATTCTATCTCAGTTGGACTGCAAGGAATGAAACGAGTATTAGCTCACTTAGAAATGAAGCATGAAGTTGTCTTCGATTCTCAAGTGAAGTCACTTATGATTGCAAGAACTGCATGGTTGAGAGCTCCATATTCTGGAATATTCATCTGGTCAAAGGCTTCTGGTGCTTTTGTGAATAAAGGAGAACCATTAGGTGTGCTCAAAGATGCATACGGTAGTAAATCTATAACGGTTTCTGCCACAAGAGATGGACACATTATTGGACATAGCAATGCGTCTGTAGTAAATCAAGGTGACGCTCTATTCCACATTGGATTTAATTTTACTGCCTTATGAATCGATTGTTGTTGATCTACTTTTTGGCGTTTCAGTGTGTTTTGGGAATTTCTCAAAACAATGTTCTCAAATCAAAAATAGAGGCAACACTCAAAAATGAAGCTTTTGATTATGCGTCAGTTGGAATTTCGGTCAGGACATTGGATGGAGATGAAGTAGTTAACATAGGTGGAGATAAAAAGCTGATTCCTGCCAGTTCTCAAAAGCTGATTACGACTTTTAATGCGATTGATATATTAGGAGCGGATTATAAATTCAAAACACGAATTGGTTATTCTGGAAAGATTGATCGATCTGGCACTTTGGAGGGTGACCTTGTGGTAATAGGCAGTGGAGATCCTACTTTTGGAGCAAAACGATTTGGTCAGGATTGGCGAGAAATTGTAAACAAAATTGTCAATGCTGCGAAGAAAAAAGGAATCAAATGCATAGATGGGAATATTGACATCAGAACCAATGTATTTAAGGGACAGCCTATTCCTGGTTCATGGCCATACGGTGATGTCGCCAATTATTATGGCAGTGGTTCATGGGCATTCAATTTTAATGAGAATGAATATGATCTGTTTTTTAAACCTAAAGTCAAAGAAGGTCAAATAGCTCAAATAGAAAGTATCGATCCTGAAATTCCATACTTAAAGATAGAAAGTGAAGTTGTCACAAAAGGGAAAAATACAGGAGATAATGCATATATCTATGGGGATCAATATCACTATCGAAAGATTGTAAGAGGGAGTATTCCATATTCAAGTAAGTCATTTAAGATAAAAGGTTCTATACCCAATCCTCCGTTATCATTTGCTTCATTGTTAAGTTTTGAATTAGAAGAAAACGGAATTTTGACCAATGGTTTAAGCATAACTGAACATCCCATAAAGAAGTCTGATTTTGAGGAGTTACTAACTATAAAGTCAGAATCATTATCACAGATAGTTTCTGAAGCAAATTTTGAAAGTATCAATCTTTATTGTGAGGCACTTCTTAGATTGATAGGGAAAAAGGAAAAAAACGAAGGTTCTATCGATGCTGGATTGGAAGTAATATCAGAACGACTAGCATCTATAGGAATTGATAAATATAGCTTTCGATTAGAAGATGGCAGTGGCCTTTCGCCGAGAAATAATATTGCACCAAGCTCATTTACAACCTTCTTAAATATCATAGCACAACAACTTGGAAGAGATAAAATGCTCAAATATATTCCGCAAACCGGAGTCTCTGGTACGGTATCCACATTATTACAAAAGAAGAAATCCCAGAAGAAATTCTACCTCAAATCTGGATCGATGGGTAGTGTGTTGTCATATACGGGATTGTTCCAAGGGAAGTCAGGAAAGTGGTATGCCATCTGTTTTATTTCTAACAATCACTCTCATGGTAATAGTGCTGTCAAGAGAAAAGCTGAAGATATTTTTGAGTTGCTTTATTTGGGGATGTGATTGCCTCATCAAATATTTGATTCTCCAATTGAGATTTATTTTAATTTGAGATGAAGTGTAAAGCGACATTTTTATAAAGGTTTATCCAGCGGACTAAGACAAATAACCAATTTTTAACAAGTCATGGTCGCTTCTAGTGATCAACTTTTTTACTTTTACACGTTTGAATAACACGATTGATTTCGAATGTATGAATTGATCAAATCAAAAAGTAGTTTTTCTATGCGCAGGAGTTTATTTGTGATGTTATTATTACTGTTTACATTTAGTGTGATGGCTCAGATCGAGGTGTCTGTAGTAAATGAAGACAATATGCCTATGCCATACGTAGATGTGTATACATCGGATTTCAGTTTTACGGATGTAACAAATGCGGAGGGTAAAGTAATAATACCTGAAGGGTTAAGCAATGCTGCCATTATTGTTTTTAACTTTTTAGGGTATCAAGAGATTTCAAAAAAGAAGTCCGAGTTAACTGCTGGAGAACCGCTACGGATGACCGAAGGACTAGTACTCGAAGAAGTGACGATGGTCGGTCGTACAGATAACAGAAGTCGAGATCTCCCTGGTAAAGTAGAAAGCATAAACACCAAGATATTCCAACTGACGAATCCACAAACTGCTGCGGATGCTCTTGGGCAACATGCGGATGTGTATATTCAGAAGAGTCAAATGGGTGGAGGAAGTCCAGTTATAAGAGGCTTTGAAGCCAATAAAGTACTATTGGTTCTTGATGGAGTAAGAATGAATAATGCAATCTTCAGAAGTGGGCACCTTCAAAGTGCGATCACAGTTGATAATGCAATGTTGGAACGGTTGGAAGTATTGTATGGGCCGGGATCATTGATCTATGGGAGTGATGCGATAGGTGGAGTGGTGCATTTCAGAAGTAAAAACCCAAAACTTAACTTTGATAATAATAGGGAGCTCAATATTTTTGGGAATAGCTATGTACGATATGCATCGGCGAACAATGAAAAGTCAGCTCACATAGATTTTAATATAGGAGGTGAGAAATTTGGATCTTTGACATCTATTTCGACCTCTGATTATGGAGACCTCAGAACTGGATCTAGAAGAGGAGATGAATATCCAGATTTTGGAAAGAGATTGATATACGCAGATAGGATTGATGGTGAAGATGTAATAGTTGAAAATGAGGATCCAAATCTTCAAGTAGGCACTGGTTATAGCCAAGTAGATGTATTACAAAAGTTTCTTTATCAGCCGAATAAGAATGTGAGATTGATAGCCAATCTGCAATATTCTACAAGTACTGATGTACCTAGATATGATGCACTTTCTGAACTTGATGGTGCTGGTTTGTCTTTTGCAGAATGGTATTATGGACCCCAGACAAGATTTTTCTCTAGCTTGAGAACGGATATAAAAAGTACTTCTTTATTCACAGATAAATTGATTTTGATAGCGGCATATCAAAAAATAGATGAAGATAGAATTGATCGACAATTTGGAAGTGTTAATCTAGATCGCCAAGAAGAAGACGTGGATGTATTCAGCGTAACTGCTGATCTCCACAAATATTTTGATAGAGAAGAGACTTTTGAAATCAACTACGGAGCGGAATACAATAAAAATATCTTGACTTCGACGGCATTTAGAACAAACATAGAAACCAATGAAGTCACAAACAGTATTCTGACACGATATCCTTCTGGAGGCGGAGAGACGGACAACATTGCTGCATACACCTTGATCAAAAAAGGGTTTTCAAAATTTGACCTATTCGGGGGCTTGAGATATAGTAGCAATGGACTTGATGTCAAATATTTGGAAAGTGATAATCTACCTTGGCCAGAAGAATACTATGCAGGCATTTCTACTAGGAATAATTCATTAAGTTGGTCTCTTGGGACAGCAATCAAACCTATATTTGGATGGAAGATAAGTGGTCAAGTATCCTCTGCATTCCGATCTCCCAATATCGATGATCTAGCTAAAATACGAGTAAGGGCAGACGAAATACAAGTACCAAATATCGGGCTTGGTCCTGAAACTTCTCTTAATGGAGAATTGACGATTGCAAAGCAAATAAGTAAGCATACTAATGTATCAGCAACGGGTTTTTATACTAAATTAAGTGATGCAATAATCAGAGATGATTTTACTTTGCCAGATGGCACATCATTTTTGGTTGATGAAGGAGATACGCTAAACACTGTATCAAATATTAATGCGAACAGTGCGAAGGTGACAGGCATATCTATGAACCTTAATACTTCAATTAATGAACACTTTAGTTTCAGTGGTTCTTTTAACTATATAAAAGGGTTGACATTTGATGAAGTAGAAAATGAATCTCCCCTTTCTCATATTCCTCCAATCTATGGGAAAGTATCGGCTACTTATTCTGATACTAAACAAAAGATAAATCTAAACATTAGATACAATGGAGAAAAGCCTCTTTCTCTCTATGGAGGATCAGCTGATAATCTCGAAAATGCAACTTCGGATGGTACTCCATCTTGGGTGACAATAAACCTTTATTACCAGAGACAATTTTCTCAAAAGTTTTCTGGAAGTATGGGATTAGAAAATATTCTTGATGTTCATTATCGACCATTTGCTTCTGGGGTAAGCGCTCCGGGTAGAAACTTGGTGATGAGTATAAATGGTAAATTTTAGTGAACTTGCTTTAGATTTTATGCCTTTAAATGTCATAGAATATAATTTTACATTAAATTGTATCTTCTGTTTTTTAACTAATAATCTTTTATAATGATCAGATCAATCTTCATTTACACACTTGCATTATTGTTTGTTTCCAACTTAGGAGTCACTCAAAATACAGATATGATGCTTAATGCAAAGCCATATGATGAAGAAAGATATGATAATTTTAAAGGTGAAGCCTACTTGTGGGATGAACCGGTCTTAGTCACTTTGAATTCTTTGAATGGAGAGCCGATTAAAGGAGTAAGTGGGAATTATAATATGGCTGAAGGGGAGTTTGAAGTTTATAAGGATAAGAAATTTATAGTGCTCAATAAATTGAGATTTCCAATAATCGAACATACTGATTCAGATGGTGAGACCACTACTTTGATTTCTGTTGCGCATCCAAAGTTGAATTTTGGTTTTTGTATACAACATCACAAGGAAGAGAATTTCATGATCCTAGAAAAAAGAAAGAAGCTTAAGTCGGAGGTAAAAGTGGAGACACCTGGTCAAACCCAGCATTTGAATAGATTTAAAAATTCAAGAGATTACTACATACTCAAGAATGGAAAGTTGATTAAAATTAAGCTTAGCAGGAAAAAAATTACAAAAGAGTTCGGGCATACAAAGGAGATTAAAGAATACATCAAATCAAATAAACTTAAAGTGAAAAAGATAGAAGACGCCGTTATCTTACTGAAATATATGAATGAGCAAGGTTGGTTAATCTAGGTTATTTTATAGCATATTATTGATTATCAATTAGATATCTCTGATGGTAGAAGGCGGCAATAACTGGCCAATCAATTGCCGTATATAAGTCGACTTAAATATGGTGCAATATCACATTAAAGTCCTTAATTTTATTTTCCTCTGATATACTTAAGATTCCTATTCAAAATTAAAGGAAAGTAAGAATGAAATTAATTGCTAAGAAAATAAGTGACGCACGAATTGCCAAAGGACTCTCTCAAGAAGATTTGGCGGAACAAGCGCAAATTAATATTAGAACTATTCAGCGGATTGAGCACAGTGAAAGTGTACCAAGAGGAAAAACCTTGCGCTTGATAAGCGATGCACTTGAAATCGACATTAGTGATTTGAATGGTGTCATGAATACCAGCAATTTGAATATCCC
>CAJXUU010000096.1 GCA_913061325.1 uncultured Saprospirales bacterium
ATACAAATCTCATCCAAAATAATTCATTTTGAAGAAATTGATACTTTTCGGAGTGAACTCATTTGAATAAATTTCAATTATGATTAGTACATTTTCCTTCTCTTCTTCGTTTTGCAAATACTAATTATAAAATATCTGTGAAGCAACTACTATTACTCTTATCAATTATCCTTTTTTCTCAATGTGAATACTCTATTGATTTAGATCTGACTCCTGTCTCTGCATTAGCACCTATTTATGTCAAACTCGAAGTTGGAGATGTAGTGTCTGAAAATGTGCGCGAAACTACAAATATAGGACAGATCGTATTTTATAAAAGCTACATTCTTATACTAGAATCCAACACGGGAATTCATGTTATAGACAATGAAGATGTCTTAATTCCAGCATATATTAATTTTCTAAATTTACCTGGATTGACTTCGTTTCATGTTAAAGATGATTCTATAATAGCCTTATTCGCTAATCATATAATAAATATCTCCATAATTGACATTCAAAATAGTATGATAACTGCAATACTAGAACTAGAACCTTCACCTAATGGTACTGGAAATCATCCAAATGATCAAAATTATAGTGGCAAGTTTGAATGTGTAGACTTATCTAAAGGGATAGTTACAGGATGGGAAATGAAGAATATTATTGATCCAAGATGTTCCATTTTCAACTAAGCAAAAGCTAATTTGATGAAACTATTTAAAATATTGATACTAGTCTCGTTTATACTATCCTCATGTCGCTTTTTTGGTGATGATTTCGTAGAACCCAAAAGCACCTATAAAGAAAGCGTTACAATCAATGACTTCTTATATCAAGTAGAAGCCGATTTTCTTTCAACTTTCGATATTTCCGCCCCCAACAATATAAATTTAGTTGATGAGAAACGCCTCAATTCTAGAATAGAGTCGTTAGTTACATTTGGAGAAGTACTGTTTATCAGTTCGGGTGGATCTTTAATCGCATTTAAAATTAACAACTCAGGAATACCCGAAGAAGATAATAAAGTGAGCCTAAATATGTTCAGTAATCAACAAACAGAATGCGATCCTGTAATCATAAAAGATAATATAGCTTATGTAGCATTGGCAGACTATTCTGGCTCTTCAAATGCGTGCCAGCGATTTGAAAGTAATAATGAACTACGAATATACAATATTGAGACATTTGTTAGTCCCACATTATTAAGTCTAACACAGCTATCTGATATTAAAGATATTGCCACCTACAATGACTTACTTTTTGTATCAGATGGGTCAAATGGTTTCAAAATCTTCGATAAATCAGAACTTACTGAGTTAATTGAGTTATACCATTTTAGTGAAACACCAACAAAAGATGTTATTGTGAATAATGACATGCTATTAGTTGTAGGATTAACTGAATTGATCCAATATGACTTTAGCGACATCTCCAATGTACGGGAAGTCAGTAAAATAGAATTATGATCAAAAGAATTCTTTTAGCCTTTATTTTCTTATCTTTTTCAGTTTTGAGCTATAGTCAAGAAGACAATTATGATATTAATGGCCTGAGTGTAGGTTTTGTACCGTCTGCCTTATTTAATATTTGGACTGGCTATCAAATGGAGGCAGGATATGGATTTAAGGATCATTTTGAGATTGGGATTAATGTGGCTTACATTAATGGTAAACGTCAAAATAAACCCTATCAAGGTTATAGAATAAGGCCATCCATCAAGTACTATTTTCTTAATGAATTTGAAGATCATAGATTTTATATTGAAGCTGGTTATTTACAACGTGTTATTGATGTGCGACTTATTGGAAGGTTTAATATGTTTGAAGGCGTTTTTTTTCAAGAAATAGAAATAGTAAGAAATAGAACTGTAAAAGGTGGATTCGCTATGTTTGGGATTAAAAAACCAATTGGATCATCAGGTTTTTTTTATGACTTTGGTATCGGATTAGGTTTAGGAGAAATAACTATATTAAATGAACATATCCCAAATGGAGAACTAGAATCAAATGAGAACTTTTTTGTGAATGATTCAGATGGTTCTCTACCCTTTCCAATTCTATTAGTACACGCATCTATTGGGTATAATTTTTAAATAATCCATATGATCAACTAATTATATAGTATAAATCATTTTTACAGATTAGATAAACAAGTCCTTGAATTTCTGACAGTTATTGGCACCTCATATAACTTCAAAATTAAATTATCAATTATTATCATATTTCAGTTGGAAAACCAATAATAAGATATTATCTTTGCACCCGCTAACGAAAGATTTTCTTTCTTACCTAGCGAACAATATGGTTCCATAGCTCAGCTGGATAGAGCAGCTCACTTCTAATGAGCAGGTCTCAGGTTCGAATCCTGATGGGATCACTAGAGAATCAAAAGCCGGTCAATTTATTGACTGGCTTTTGTGTTTTAAGAAACATTCCAAGCTCGCTTGAAAATGTGCAATAAAACACAAAAGCCATTTAACCCTTTCTCCTGTCTTTCCCTTTTTAGGGCAAGATGTTACGGTATATAGTTAGCTGTTTTAAAGTTTTGCCCGAATCACAAGTATGACTTACATATTGTTGAGCTAGTTTAACAAAAGTAATCTTTCTGCTTCCCAACATAAATTCAACCCTGTCTCCTGTCTTTCCCTTTTTAGGGCAAGATGTTACGTTAGTGTTAGCTGATTTGATATTTTTGCCAGAATAACAAGTATGACTTACATATTGTTAAGACAGCTTGACAAATCAAAAGCCAAGTTCCGCAATAGCGGAATGGCGTTTGATTTTGACCTCGGAGCCTGAAAGGATGGACACAGTCAATCCGTCAACTCAAAAGAAAATAAATTCTATTCCATGCTCACTTGAGAATGTGAAATAAAACACAACATAAATTCAACCCTTTCTCCTGTCTTTTGGATATTGTCATCGACAAATGATACCTTTTGCTGAGCGATTATGATAAACAGTGAATGTGGCCAACAATCTTAAATAAGGGTCATATCATATTCGCTATGTGACAACTGTCTTGGACATAAAAATAAAATCGTGGTGAGCGATTATGATAATACTGTTGGTTTTAAAATAATTAGCAATCGGAGTATCATATTCGCTATACCTTTCAAGGCAAGATGTTACGGGATAGTTAGCTGATTTAACGTTTTAGCCAGAATCACAAGTATGACTTACAAATTGTTGAGAAAGCCCAAAAGGATCGACGCAGTCAATCCGTCATCTCATTAAGAAATAAATTCTATTCAAGCTCGCTTGAAAACATGTCCTACGCTTACAAAGCCTACAAAAGATCTTATCTGATTAGCAAAATCAATCTCACCAAAATCACCTGCGAGGTGTCTTGTGTGAGCAAACTTGATTAAGGGAAACAGAAACAGGTCTAATTCAATTGACTATGATATTTGAGGAGAAAGAACGACACTATTAACTACCAAGTTATATGACATAATAGTAGTTAATGTTTAGTCTTATGGTAAATAGGAAATGGCTTATCTAAAACCTGTAGGCAACCAATTTTTAGAGTGCATTTTGTCAAGATTGAGAGAAGCTTACAAAATAAAGCTCTCTCTCATCTACTTCATCTTTACTAAATGAATGTGGGTGGAATAAATTTGGTGGAAGGTTTTAAGAATTGGAAGACTATCTAGTTAAAAATAGTAGGATATAATAGAGTAGTTTTCACCCCAAAGCATAAAAACAAGAAATATTAATAACTTAATTATCTTAGTGGTTTCCAAAAAAAAAACACTTCAATGAAAAAACACCTCTTTTTTCTCATAGTCCTACTTTGTCCACTATTTCTATTTAGTCAAAAAGCAGAATCTATATTAATAGGGGATTTTTTTGCAGGAGGAGTAGTTTTTTGGCTTGATGGGAATGGTAGTGGGTTAGTATGTGCAATTACTGACCAGGAAATTAATCGTGATAATACACTCAAATGGGGATGTATGAATAATGATATTGATGGGGCTGACGATACAATCATTGGAACAGGTAAGCAAAACACCATTGATATTGTTGCAGATTGTAATACAACAGGAATAGTAGCTGATGTGTGTTCAAAATTATCATTAAATGGATATGAAGATTGGTTTTTACCATCAAAAGATGAACTAAATGAAATGTACCTGAACAAAGCCGCAATTGATGCAAGAGCGATAGCGATGGGAGGCACTGGCTTTGGTCGTAACTTCTATTGGAGTTCTACGGAGTACGATACTGAAAAAGCGTACTGGCAGTATTTCCTCAATGGTGTTCAGGAAAAGGATGATAAGAGAGTCGCTTTAAATGTTCGGGCAGTTCGGGCATTTTAACCATTTATATAATGGAGTTGAGCAGTTGCTTTTTAAAGCTAATTATTGACTTGATACTTGATTAATTGGGTCTAGTGAATACTCTTACTAATCCCCTTATAAAAACACTCCCACAGGCCGCATTTAAGGCTATCTGAGAGTATTTATTAATAGACTTGACTCCTTCTTAGTGTTCATGAGGGCCAAATGCTATTGTATGTGACCTGTCAGCTTCTGTGTTAACATAAATTTTCTTCTGATTTATTCCTAGTTCTTCAGGTATTAAATAAAGTGAGAAAACTCTTCCACCATCTTGTATTGCTAGTACATTAGCATCATGATCTTTTTTGCATATAGTGCCAAAATCATGTTTCAAATGTTTCTGAATTGATTCTAGTATAAATAGACGGAATTCTAAATTAGTGGACATAGCATTGGCTATAGAAGTAGTAGTCACTACCTGACCTAGAGCAAGCATAAATAATTAATTTTAAAGTGAAGGAATTGGTTAGATGTATATGAGCATTAGCCCTTTGTGATAGACAGAATAAACCTCATTTAAAACCTGTAAGCCACGAAAACGTGGTTGGCTATTTTGTCAAGATTATTTGAGTTTCTTAGAAAAAGAAAAGATCAAATATCAACTTGATCTTTATAAAATATGTGGGTGGAATAAATTTGGTGGAAGGTTTTATGTATTGTAATACTATCTAGTTGGGTAGTTTGGTCAATTCTGTCAACCAGCTCTATGAGGCTTCACTAATTATCTCAATAACTCACTCATCCTCTCCCCCTACCCCAACCGGATAATCATACCGAATCAACTTACCAAGTCCAGCGTCCCCTTCCGTACTAATAAACAAATTCCCCTCAGAATCAAAACAGATCCCTTCTGGTTGTGGTATTAAATTAGCATCAAGCGCAATTATATCCTTTATCTCTTTATCAGAGCCATAAACCAATAACATGCTTCGTTTTGCCGTGATGATATAAATATCTTCTGTTATCGGATGTATGGCTATACCTGAAGGAGCAAAAGCTTTTAGCCGCTGAGAAACGGAATGTTTCTTGTTAGAATCTTCAAATATTTCTTCAGAAAAAGACCTCAATTCATCTATATAGATTTCTAAGAAAGGTTCTTTCTCAAGTGTTTCAGTAGTATAGTCATAAGAATAAATCCCTTTGTCGGCTTGTGATGGAAAAAACATATTCCCTTTGCAAGCAAACAGTAACTTATTACTAGAGGGATGTACGTGTAAACCTTCAACATTATGGTGAGATTCAAAAGGGGTTTTAATTTTTTCTGTTTCACAACTTACTCTATCAAAACCATACAGAGTACCATTGCTAGTACTGATTAGGAGCAGACTATCTAATATTTCAATACTTTCAAAGTCTCCTCCTTTTTTAAAAACCTCAAATTCTTCTTGAATTGCACCCGTTCTTGGATCTAACTTATAGACAACTCCATTTTCATCATTGTGAGTATATATAAAGTTCAGCTTATCATCATAGGCCAGCCCTGATATCTCAATTAGTTCAGTTGGCAAGTGAAATATTTCAGTTTCATTTTCGAAATCGTATGCAACCATAGCCATTCTTTCAGCGTGATCATGGTATTCTCCTTGAGAAGCGACAAAATTAAATATGAAAAGTAAAAAGAACATCATCATACTGAAGAGGAAAATACTAAATGCTGTATCAAGGCATTTATATTTTGGATTCAGACTCCTGTCCAATAAGTAGTTCGCCCTTACCAAGTTTCCAATTTGTAAGGCAGAATCCAACACTACAGCAGCAGAACCATTTTCCATAACATCTAGACTCAACCTCTCACTAAGCAAAAGACTCCTTTGACTACAGTCTGGATATTTCGGACTAATTTCTTGCTCTATTAGTTTGTAAACGGCTCTAATATTTGGTTTCACAGTAAAAAGAATGAACAAAGCTGTACTTAGAAACCCTAACGCAACGATAATCAATATCCAATATGGAAAATGAACATAGGACCCAAATTCTAAAAAAACAACCAATACTCCAACAAGAAAAAATATTGATATGGACAATAACATGTTTGCTTTCTGATCAGATTGCTCTAACATTGTTGTCTTAAAAATCATCTGATTCCTAAGCAGTACTTTGATCAGTTTACCCTCTTTTTTAGAAGGAGAATACAATGATGAACTATCAATATTTGATTTCTTTGCCATTTATATAAATCTGCCAATCACAAATACTAATGCTATCAATAAGAAGGAAAATAGGAAAAGGTTATATGCTATATCTAGTAATCTATATTTATTCCCTAAATATCTCTGGATTGCAAATGCGAACCTTGTTTGATTGCCTATTTGTAACTCCTGGCTCCTTACAACCTTGTCCATACTTAGCTCATACTCTTCTAATGTAGGTTGTCCCATTGGCATAAAGTTATTATATTCTAATTCTGGATATGTTGGTTCTATGTGCTTCTTAAAAAATCGGTAGATCCAAAAGCCATTCGGTCTAGCAGATAAAACGGAAAAAACCAGAGCACCACCAGTTCCCAGTATTAATATCAAACCTATCAACCAACCATGATTTAGATTTTCATTTAGGTATCTATAGAATAAAATTGACACGGATACTATTGTAGAATTTACTCTAATCATGATCATGGCCTTCCTATCAGCAATAGCCAATGAACTGACAATGAATTTATTTTGATTTCTAAAGTAGGTACTAAGGGATTTTCGTGGCTCCTTTTTCGTCCAGTAAAGCGGTGTAGGTTCAGACAATCCATTCTCTTGCCTTAATTCTTTTTCTTTAAGATTCTTTTCTTTCATAATTCAAAAAAATATTGATTGATTGTCTTAATCCTGCTCGAAGATATGAACAACTTTAACTATTAATTTTATAAAAAGGATTCTTTGGAATGAAACAATAATAAAGTTACATTCTTCTGCTTGATCTTTTTTCCTTATTCTGCGTAAAAAAGCCTCGCCGATGCGATGCATCGCATACGTTTTTTGCCTTGAAGAATGAATAAATATCAGCACAGTAAAACGCACTTTATTAATGCATCATTCCTTTGTTTGTTCACTATTCAAATATGGACAGAAATGATAGGTTTAAATTGATAATTTAAGACCAATTTCTATGAACAAGAACTGAAGAGATTTGTTTTTTCTTTATTGTAAAATAAGGAATAATGGCTAACAACGAACGTCTGGTAATAGAGGAAAGATCAAGAAATATTGGAAATTTCACAGTAGGACGCTTACTTCCTTTTCGCAAGCGTCGATCTGTAGGGCCATTCATTTTTATTGATCATATGGGACCTACGTCCTTGCACAGTCCTAATTGGATGGATGTGGATCAACATCCGCATATTGGTCTATGCACATTTACATACCTATTAAATGGGCAGGTGGAGCATAGAGATAGTACTGGTGCCGTGCAAATAATATCCGCTGGTGATGTTGGTCTAATGACAAGCGGTCGTGGTGTGACTCACACTGAGAGGACACCAGAACATTTAAGAACTCAACCTTCGCATTACATACACGGGTATCAAATCTGGATAGCTCTTCCAAAAGATAAAGAAGAAATCACACCTAGATTCGATTTTCTCTCAGTCTCTGATGTACCTAAATGGTCCGCTGATGGAATGATTTTCAAACTCTTAGCAGGCAAAATCATGGGATATAAGTCTCCATTGCCTGTGCATTCTGAGTTATATGCTATAGATATCGAGGTAGAAGAAGATACTTTTCTTGATGTCAAGAAATATTTCTCTGGAGAGATTGCAATTTTGATCAATAAAGGTGAAATCACAATAGATAATCAGACTGTCTCAGCTGGACAATTACTGGCTTCTCATACATCATTAGAATGTGGTGTAGAGCTGAAGAAAGGAAATAGGGTTTTACTATTCGGTGGACCAGCTTTTCCTGAACCTCGTTATTTACATTGGAACTTTGCCCATTCATCCAAAGAAAGATTAGGGCAAGCAAAGCAAGATTGGATCGACCGAAAATTCACTAAAGTGCCTAATGATGATACTTACATTCCACTGCCGTCCTATTAATAGATCATTGTCACTAAAAAATTCATATTGTCACAAATAAAAGCATACCACGACGTTGATCCTGAAAATATTGAAAAAGTATTTGATGTTAAAAGAATGGAAGATATCTATGACATCACTAAAGGCAAAGCGGATGCACCACATAGACATGATTACTATACCATTCTTTTAGTTATATCAGCTAAAGGGAAGCACATTATTGACTTTAATGAATTTAAGATGACAGGAGGGCAAGTCTATTTTTTAAGTCCAGGCCAAGTTCATCAAATAGTTGAAGAGGAAAAATCAATTGGTTATATTTTTACATTTTCTTCTGATTTTATAATTAACAACGGAATAAATCCTTCATTTATAGAAGACCTTCATCTCTTTCAATTGAATGGATATTCTCCTCCACTAGATATCACAACAGACATACAAGATGAACTGATTTCTTTTGCTGAGTATATCATTAAAGAAGTAGGATCTACCACAAAATTCACTTACTATGCTGTTGGATCTTGGTTGAGGTTATTTCTAATCCGATGTCAAGAAAACTGTACTCGTTTAGAATCTAATACTCAGTTGGTACATACTAGCCAATCAATCCTCAAGGAGTTCAAATTTTTACTAAATGGCAGGTTTAAAATGTGGCATAAAGTGAATGACTACGCTTCTCATATGTATATAACTTCGGATCATCTTAATGCTAATATAAGCCAACTTACAGGACAATCAGCTAAAGTCCATATTCAGAATAGAATTATCCTTGAAGCTAAAAGGTTACTCTTATATTCAGACATGAATACTAAAGAAATAGGATATGAATTAGGATTTAAAGAACCATCACACTTTAGCCAATTTTTCAAAAAGTGTGTACTAATTTCACCAACAGGCTTTATAAAATCTAAGTAATCTCGGATTTTTGTATCTCATCTTCTGATTTTTGTATTCTTTATGAATCTCTATTACTTTATATTTGTCTTATTGAAATGAATAAAACTTTTAACCATGAATAGAAAATCATTTTTAAAGAATTCGATACTTGGGGCAGCGAGCATTGCAGCAAGTAAGAGCATTCTTAAAGAAGAGGAAAATACAATTTCTACCTATGACAAATTAATGGATAGAGTGGGATTCAATCATTTGCCAAATAAAGAGGAGAAATCAATGAAATCAGTATTACACAAAGCGAACACTAGAGGAAATGCAAACCATGGATGGCTTAATAGTTTTCATTCTTTTAGTTTTGCCAATTATCATAACCCTGAGCGAATGAACTTTGGTGCACTCAGAGTACTTAACGATGATCAAGTTGCTCCAGCAAGAGGATTCGGAAAACATCCCCATGATAACATGGAGATTATCTCTATCCCACTTGAAGGTGATCTTGAGCATGAAGATAACATGGGTAACAAAACAGTAATCAAAGAAGGTGATGTACAGATCATGAGTGCTGGAACAGGTGTATATCACAGTGAGTACAATAAGAACAAGGATAAAGAGGTGAAGTTTCTCCAGATTTGGGTATTTCCTAATCAAAAAAACGTAACACCAAGGTATGATCAAATTACACTAGATCCAGCATCAATGAATAATAAACTAGCTCAAATAGTATCGCCAAATGAAGACGATGCAGGAGTCATGACACATCAAGATGCCTATTTCCATTTGGGAAACTTGTCTACAGGTCAATCTGTAAATTATGATTTAAAATCAGCTGGAAATGGTGTTTACGCTTTCGTATTGAAAGGTGATGTTTCGATTGATGGACAATCGCTTAATGAACGAGATGGTTATGGAGTTTGGGATGTATCAAACATGAAAATTGAAGCAGATTCAGATGCCAAAATATTGTTAATGGAAGTACCTATGCATCTGTAGTAGAGATCAGAAGATTGGCTTTTGTTTTATATGTATTAGTTGTTTATAGTCTATGATATCAAATTGGTTAGTATCTGTGGTGAATTCCTTATTTTTCAACCACTAAAAACTATACACTAACCCCAATCCTCCCTCTGCGCCTACAATATTTACACCTGTATCACGAGTAATCTTATGCAATTCAGGTATGAAATATCCAATAAGTGCACCGACTCCATATCCCACCATTGTATCTGTAGAAAAATGCTGACCTGCCTTTACTCTCAAATAACCTGTAATGGCAGGTGCAACTACAGCCCCAGCCCAAACCAAATACTTATAATTGGAGTCAGGGTAAAGATCATCAAAAACAGTTGCGGTAAAAAAGGATAAACTAGCTACATGGCTTGTATGCCCTGAAAAGAAAGATCTTCGTGTAGTTGGGCGTAATTTAAATTCTAAATCTACATCAGGGTTATAAGCATATGGTCTATATTTTCCAAATGTCCCTTTCGTAAAACTAGTGAGCCCTCCATTGAGGGCAAGTATTTCAGCATACATCATCATTATTTCTTTACTGTTCTCTCGTGCTTGACCAGATAAGAAAAGTGCAAGTGGTGCTACTAAAATACCATTCTTAAAATGGTCACTATAAAGAGCAGCTTCATCTGAAAAATTATCTATCGTTCCCTGATCCCTATCGAAGATTGTTTCTCTTCTGAGTAGCGTAATATCCTGAGCAGTAAAAGCCCCTCTCCTACTTTCAACCAATGCAGCACCCCCAAACATGGTTGCCGCCCCCCCAATTACGATACCTGATTGCTTCCATGTTGTTTTATATAATTTTTGGGAAGTCACCTGTCTAGTAGTACACATTAATACAAATATGATCAATACGATTATTTCTACTTTACTATTCCCTTTCATCCCAATTTTATTCATGTTAATTATTCTTTGTGTCCTCTTACACTCGCTAAATCATTCGTTGATTGATGACATCAAAAAAATAATTAGCTAATATAAGAATCATATTTAGACTGAAAGATATTTCTAATGAATTACAAGGTGCGTTTCAATTATTACCATTTGCACCTTGATTAATTCATGCGCTTCCATTTTTACTTTTATTGTTTACTTATTCTTATAACCTAAAATTCATACCAATGGCCGCTCCATATCCTGATAAGCCTGTGTCTCTCGTATATCTTGACACTCTTAGAGATATACTATTAAACATTAATACTTTTTTGCTGAATGGCACTTTAGCTCTTGCCAATCCGTAGAGCGGCGTGTATGCAATTCCCAATCCGTATTTTGTACTGTTCAATTCCGATAAATCATAATCACTTGTATAGAATTCATCAGACGTAGTATGCTCTGCAAATGGTAAAAAGTAGTCAGATCCAGTCTGGGTATGAAACCTGTAAAAAGGCGCCACTGTCCAATTATCATTGATGTGATAAGGTAGCTCTAGATTGAACGTATGTGCATCGATTCCAAAATCATCCGTATAGAATCGGTAGTATGACCTTATTACTAACTTATCCGTAGGTTTATAATTTAACCTGACTGCCAACGGAATTTTCAGCCTATTAGATGGTAATCGTTCAATATCAGGTGAAGCTTGATCACTGAAATATACTCTATGAAAAGGCGTTGAAAGTAATCCATCCATATATATAGCTTCTACTGAGAGAGACATTTGAAGTCTTTTACTGAGTACTTGTGAGTATGTCAATTGAGCATTGTATGAATTTCTACTAGTTGTTGGTACTGATACTTCCCCTCTTAATTCTATAGGATAGAATGTTTTCCAATTATCTACAAAAGCTTGCGCAGAAAATGCAAATTCAGTATTTCCATTGTTCAGTTCTTTAGCCAGATTAATCCCTCCATTGATAGATGTATAGTCGTATTCACTAGAAAAACCTACCCTAGCTCCATAGGTAAATCCTTTACTAAGAAGCTTTTTTGTGTATCCTATGCTTCCATATTTACGAGCATCCATTACTGAGGCAGATGATCGATTATTATCAATATTGTCTGTCGAAGCGGAACTATATATGTCCAAACCAAAAGTAGCATTGATAGATTGAGTACTATCCAATGGAACCGAAACAACAAGTATATTGGCAAAATCTGTTAATTCTTCTGTTCCTACTCCTCCAGTTACAGCTGCATTATTGCCATCTTGAGAATAATAACTACTCAAGAAGTCAATCTCGGTGTATTTTTCGTTAGGCTTCATTTTATATCCTTCTTGTGCTTGTGCACAGATCGTTATGGCAATGAAAGATAGAATGAAGTATATTTTTTTTATGATCATTAAGATTGTCTTTTTTATTAATAGTCGAGCTAGTTACAGCCACACCCTCCACCTACTTTTCCACCGTTAGCTCCCGCTGCTCCTTCTCGGTAGGCTTGAAAATTGATTTCGAATGATTCTAATTTTTTGTCCCCCAATGCCATGTCTTTGTCATTCAAGTGCATCTTTTGATATGCAGCTACGGACACACAACTTGTGATAGTGTAGCTGAGTAGAAAAAGGCAGAGCAAGTTTCTGATTATTTTTTTCATCTATTAGTGTTTATTAAATTCTAAATTATTGGAAGTTATGACCACATCTTCATCGGTTATAATCAGAGCTTCTGTATTCTTTAATCTATTGATCAAGGCTATTCCTTTTGTAGATCCAAGCACGAATATCGAAGTAGCTAATGCATCACCTAGTTCTGCATCTGGACAAACGACAGTAGCACTTTTAATTCCTGATGTTGGTATTCCTGTACTGGGATTAATAATGTGTGCATATCTTTTGTCTTCATGGGTAAAGTACTTTTCATAGTCTCCAGAAGTGACCACTGAAGCATTCTTGATTCCTATAGTCCCTAAACTTTTGTTGATATCTTTTGGGTCTGAGATTTGAATTTTCCAAGCTTCCTCTGAGCCATTGTCTCCCCATACCACAAGATCACCTGAGGCATTGACAACTCCTCCTTTCACTCCATCCTTAGCCATCATAACTTGCTTGGCTCTATTGGCTGCATACCCTTTCCCAATACCTCCAAAGCCAATTCTCATTCCCGTCTCTTTTAAGAATACTGTTCCTTCTTCTTTGTTAAGAATGATATTTTGATAATCAATTTTAGCTATAGACTCCATTAACTTTTCAGCATCGGGCATCGGATGATCTCCTTTATCGAATTTGTATATTCTTTCCATACTAGCAAAACTAATATCAAAAGCTCCCTGCGTCAGTCCAGATACTTTGACTGATCGGTTTATTAAGTCGAAGAGCTCTTTATCGACAATAACAGCTTTGACACCAGCATTTCTATTAATCTCGCTAGTCTGAGAAGTTGATTGCCATGACGATATCAAACTTTCTATCCTTTGGATTTCAGCAATTCCACTTTGTACAGCTTGTTGAGCAATCTCCTTACTGTCAGCTGTAGCAGTCACTTCAAACCGTGTTCCCATTAACTTGAGAATCTCTTTGTGGTTCTCTAATGTAGGCTGGGCATTACAACTACATAATGTCAGAATGGCAAATAAATATATTACAGATATTTTCAAGGTTGATTTTTAAAAAAGTGTAATAAAATCAGTAGAAGATTGTCCTTCGTATGATATTTCTTTGATTTTCTTCATTGCCTTATCCATCAATATTATTTTTGGAAAAGATCCAGAAGTATTATACTTAGCTGCCAAAGCCTCATTATGTTCTGTTGCTTCCTTTGACAATCTATTCTTTTTCTTTGATGGAAAATCTAGATACAACACAGCTACTTTACCATCTGTATCCCGTCTAAAGTCGGTAGCATCAAGAATTTCTTTTTTGAACTGGATACAAGGTCTGCACCAATCGCTACCTCCGAATACCATCATTATCTCGGCATCATTTGCTTCTGCATACGCAATAGCTTTATCTGACTCCGTAAAATAATTAGCTGCTGCATCTTGCGCCGTCATGGACACTATTGAAGATGCGCACAGTAATAAGCTCATTAATATTTTCATTTTTTCTATTTTTTATCTTGTTTATTATTCAATTATTTTCTTAGCATTCTCCTAAAAAGTTCCCTGCAATGTCAAAACACAATTCTATATCATTTTCAAGTTTCACCTCGTACTCACCATCTTCAAACTCCGCCTTTTGTATTTCGATACCTGGATAGTTAGTTTCTATATAATCAAGAATAAGTTGCAGTAAATTCTCTGGATCTATTTCATCATCTTCTTTATCGCTATCCATCTGAAATGTAATATCACCACAGATAAAATTAAATTCTTCGTCAAATAACAACTGACCATTGTTAGTTGCTTCCAGTAAATAGTATGTAGAATTATCATTGTCTTTGTATGAAATGATAGTGGAAATACTAAATCCTGTAAACTCAGAAGTAAAGTATGATCTTATCTCAATTGGCCAATTGGCAACGTCGAGATTTGCTTGGGAAATTCTATTGGTCTCTTGAACGATATCATTTGTGCAGATATTATATTCTAACTGCTGTCCTTTATCATCGTCATGCTCACATGATGAAAATGTGAATAATATAACTGTACTAAAAAGAGTAAGGATTTGTATAGTTCTCATTGGATTTAAGTCGTTTTTAAAAGTGATAATATGCTCCTGCTTTGAGAAAGAAGGATGAATTATATGCAGCTTGAAGTGCATAAGTATAATTAAGTCCTAGCCTCATATCTATTCTACTAGACAAATTGAAGTCAGTTCCTATTGTGAGGATCATTTGATTGTAATTTCCTAAGGAGAAATCTTCTTCAGGAGCTATATAATATTCATTCCCCGTGGCTGTTTTTATTTCAAAGCTATACTTCGCAGAATTTCTGAGTACTCTACCGTAACCAAGTCCCGCATATGGTCTCCATTTGCCTTTAGGGTTTAATAGGTATTCCATTCCTAAGTTTATTGATAGTTGTGATAGTTTCTCATCAGAATGTTCAATATTGTCTCCCTCTGGAATCATTGGGTATGGCACATTGGGGTTAGAAATGTGGTCGGCTTCTAATTTTGCTTCACTACTTAAAAAAGAAAAACCTGCATATCCTCTGAGGTTATGTGAAAAGAATGTTGTAGCCCTAAGGTCCAATGCAAGTCCTTTATAACTATCAATCGAAGGATTAAGTGCAAAAGCAGCATTTGCATTAATGCTCAATGTTTTGGGTGTGATAGCATCTAATAGATTGAATGGCTTTTCATTCTTAATGATAATAATACTAGAAGGATGAATGAGTGCATTAGAATAATAAGCTATATTTTGAAGCTCTCTCGATGGTAGCTGACCAATTATGTTAAGGAAAATACGTTCTTCTAGTTTGTTTTCAAAAACAGGAGCGTTTTGAGTTCTATTGTTTTTGACAAGATCTTCTAATCGAGTTGAATTAGTTTGATTATTCCATTGATTTTGAAGAAGTGCATATTTGCTTTCCAAACCATCATTATAGGATAGCAATTGTGTAATCTTTGCTGATTGATTGTTAAGTCTATATCTAAGATTTTGATACTGATTGGTAATTGATGCAAGATCATTTGTGAGATCCGCTAATTGTGTTGTTTCCTGATCACTTGTAGAATTCGTGTTTGGGTTTTCAATATACTTGGTGATATAAACTGTATCTACTGATTCGATATTGGTTACATTGATTTCATTAGTATTATCATTCTTTGTCATCCAATAGATATTGGTCGCACCAAGTAATAAAAGAAGTGATGCTACCGCCCAATAAGGCCAAATTGCTTTATTGGAGTTGCCGCCATCTTTGGCTTGCCTATGATTCATAAAGTTTTCCCAATCCTGATCAGTGGCTTTTACCTCTGACGGATTATTCATCTTATCCCTTATTTTACCGTATATATCCTCCATTAGCTATATCTCTTTTTTGATGGATTAAGATTTGATTTCCTTATGATTTCCTCAATTTTTATTTTTGCTCTACTGAGATTACTTTTTGAAGTACCAACACTTATTCCTAGCAATTCAGCTATTTCGTGATGTTTATATTCTTCTATCACATACAAGTTGAATACAATTCTATAAGCTCTAGGCAGTTGATTTATCATTTTAAAAATATGTTCAGAATCGATGTCATCCGCTAATTCTACATTTTCACTTTCCGCCCGTTGAGTCAGTTCTTCTGTTTCAAATTCAATTCTATGCTTTTTCAAATATTTCAAACAAGAATTGACACAAACTTTTCGCAGCCATGGTTTAAAATCATATTGCTCATCATATCTGTCTAAATATCTGAACACAGTATAAAATGCATCATTCAGCATTTCTTCTGCCTCCTGTTTAGACTTTCCATATTGCCTACAAATGGACAATACATACCCATAATAGAGCTCAAAAAGCTTACGTTCGGCTGCCAAGTTTCCTGCTCGACTCTCTCTAATGATAATATGTATATTAGATTCTCTTATGATATTTGTCTTCTATTGTCCTATATATCTGTTTGGATTGAAATGGTTGCGTCGAGTCATTTTTTCTAAAAAAAAATAAAAACTTCTAATGTCTCCCAGATGAAATCAATTTACCTCCTTTATTATTATCTAAAATAAAATAACCTCTAGTGGGAGCCTTTCTTTGACCAAGATCATGTATGCCTTGCATATCTACTTGCATATTGTAGAATAAGAGAGAATCTCCTTGAGCTACTACATGATAGAAGTCTTTAGCAAACCATTTCATTCTGTCTACGGTATATTCATCTAATCCCATTAATAAGGTGTCCTCTGATGTAAAGAATGTAAATTTAATTTCATCCTGGACAGAATAGGAATAATCTCCCATAAAAAATCCATTTTGAGTACGGCCTAAACCATACCAACGCAATGATGCAATACCTACAGGTTGAGAATGGATTTTAGTATATTGTATATTTTGATCAGTTAAAGCTTCGGCAAACTTTTGATTTACATTTTGCTTAATCAATAATGTAGCAACTAGATAAACGCTACTCAAGACAATTCCAATTAAATTAGCATACTTTATTAGCATCAAATTTCCTTTCTTCATTGTGCTAATTAACAATCCAATCAAAAGAGGCAAAGTATAAACAGGATCAACTACATTGATAGAATCAAACCCAAATCTAATATCAGAGAAAGGTAGAAAAAGTAGTGTACCATAAGAGGTGAAACCATCAAGTAACATATGGGTAATCAATGTAAGCCAACTAAATACGGCCAATTGAAAGAACTTAATGTCCTTAGAGAACTTCATTCTTCTGAAAAGATAGGCAAGTATTATAGCCAATAACAAACTAAAAAGAATGGAATGGCTAAACCCTCGATGCATACTCAACCTTTCGAGAGGATCTAGAAAAGGAAGGGCGATTATATCTAAATCTGGGAGCGTTGCTATAGCTGCTCCAATGAATATTGACTTATTACCTATCTTTTTTCCAAGACAAGCTTTACCTATCGCGGCTCCTAAAACGGCTTGTGTTATACTATCCATGATATTATTTTTTACTCCACATTGACACCAAAGAAATATCTCACTAATGGTTGTCTAAGTAATTTTCCATTTGATTTCGTTTTCGTTTTCTCTTTACTTTGATTAAAACTGTCCATGTTGAAGTCAAGAGATATTTCACCAATATTCTTTTTAATAACCGAATGTCAAACATTTTTATTTAAATTCAGAATACACACTACTTCATAAAAAGTATAATCGATAAAATAATCCAATTCATTATTTTCAATGCTCCTTAGGAATGAAACAATAATAAAGTTACATTCTTCTGCTTGATATTTTTCCTTT
>CAJXUU010000097.1 GCA_913061325.1 uncultured Saprospirales bacterium
ACACTATCCTCTTCGTCGGCAGCGTCAGATGTGTATAAGAGACAGGGATTATATAGAAGACGGAAAAATCTACTCTAAACTCAATTGGTTAGGAGAAAGTCAGTCCTCCGGTTGTAATTACTTAGGAATAAGGAGAACTTGCAGTATCGCAGAAATGCCAAAACTCATGGAAGCTGATTTTACCAAATTGTTGGCGTATGCTAGGTCTACAGATGGTGCAGATGTCCGCGGAGCATTCAACCAATATCATAAATTCGACTTTGTAAAACAAATAGTGGATTACACAGCTGGCGTTCCATTTATAAAAATTCCTGCTGGTGCTTCGTCAGATTTTTTAAGAGGATCATTAGCTCCTACAAAATTATATACGCTAGTACATATAGGGCCATACGAGCATCTTGGAAATGCTTGGACAACTATGTATACTATGCACCGAAATAAAGAAATCAATATCAAAAAAGGATATCACCCTTTTGAAACTTATGGAAATAGTCCTATGGATACCGATCCTAAAAACTTGATTACTTACATTAACTTTGCATTGAAGTAATAATCCAAATAATAACGCATGTTGTCTCAGTCTATTTATTTAACTATCTGCTTTTTTCTTGTTATGTCCTGTGGGCCCAGCCCCAACAAAAAAGAGAAAGATGTCGTGTTTGTAATAAATAATATCGACAATAGTGCAAAACCTAAGTCTGTTCAAGCACAAAAAATGAAGAATCTTGATATTGATTATTGCATGGGGAGGTTCGAGCCTAAGTCGCATGAAGACTTTATAGCCATTCAAATCAAATATGCCGACAGGGAAGGAATGTACATGCGGGCAGATGCTTATTCCGCTTTCGAAAAAATGTATAAAGAGGCCAAAAAAGATGGTGTCAATCTTCAAATTAAATCTGCAGCCCGAAATTTCGACTATCAAAAAGGAATATGGGAACGGAAGTGGACTGGCGCTACGGAACTTTCCGATGGCACCAATGTCTCCACAGATATCTCTGCGCCGATTGATAAGGCTTTAAAAATCTTAGAATATAGCTCTATGCCCGGAACAAGCCGGCATCATTGGGGTACGGATATAGATTTGAATGCCTTTAATAATGAGTACTTCGAAAAAGGCGAAGGGAAGAAAATATATGATTGGTTGAACTCAAATGCTTCTACTTATGAGTTCTGTCAACCTTATACCCAAAAAGGACCAAACAGGCCTGATGGTTATAATGAAGAAAAGTGGCACTGGTCATTTCAGCCGATAAGTCAAAGTATTACTAATTATGCGGAAGATCATATGAGGAATGAAATGGTTTCTGGTTTTTTAGGTGCTGAAACAGCCGTAGATATTGATGTGGTCCTTAAGTATGTGTTGGGAATTAATGGTGGGTGCAGACATTAAGTTCTGCTTAAAATAAACTTCTTTTTCATCTTATGTAAATCGGCTTTGATTACGTACTCACAAATCAGCACCTACAATCTGTAATAAATCTTCTCCATATTGATTAAGTTTTGCATCTCCGATTCCGTTGATTTGAAGAAGTTCCATGTTATTTTTAGGTTTTACACTAGAAATTTCTTCGAGCACACTGTTCTTAAATATGACATAGGGAGGCACACTTTTTTCTCGTGCCAGTTCCAGTCTCCATGCTTTCAATCTACCAAAAAGTGAGTCATCTACAACAACACTTACTGCTTGTTTCTTTTTTACTTTTGTTTTCTTTTCGCTTGGTACAAAATCTGCAAGCTTAATCTTTTTCTCTCCTTTAAGTACTGGTGCAGATAAAGGTGTCCATATTAGGCTAGATCCTTTTGAATAATCTATGCCGACTATCCCTTTATTGATCAATTGGATGATATAGTTTTTCCACGTAAACCGATCAATGTCTCTTCCTGCTCCAAATGTCTTGATCTGATCCAAGCCCCTATTCCTTATTTCTGCTTTATATGATCCACGCAATACGTCAATTATCAATTCTAATCCGATCGATTGATTACATCTGTAAATAGCAGAAAGTACTTTTTGAGCATTGATTGAACCATCTTTTTTAAGAGGAGGGTTGATACAGTTGTCGCAGTGTCCACAGTTTTCTGCTCTATATTCTCCAAAGTAAGACAAGATTCCATTTGTTCGACAATCAGTTGTAGAAGCAAATTCCCACATTCGTTCCAACTTTTCATATTGCACTCTTTTGAATTCTTGGTTGCCTTCACTTCCATCTACAAATCGCTTCAACATTAAGAAATCTCCCCAACTGGCAAACATATGAGCAACCGATTCTTCTCCATCCCTTCCTGCCCTACCTATTTCCTGATAGTATGCTTCCATGTTCTTGGGCATACTATAATGAATTACGAATCTGATATTCGGCTTGTCTATTCCCATACCGAATGCTACCGTAGCACAAATAATCTTTATCTCATCATTTTGAAACGCTCTCTGTACTCGATACCTGTCTTCTCCATCCATACCCGCATGATAATGCTTGGCATTGAGACCCATCATGTTAAGCTTAGAAGCCACTTTCTCTGTATCCTTTCTACTTAAACAATAGATAATTCCTGAATCTTCCGTGTGCTCTCTTAATATGTGAGCGATCTTATCTAATCTCTTTTGAGCAGGATGAGCATGAGTTGTGATATTTTTTCGCTCGAATGAGTTAAGAAATCTTTTGGGTTCTCGCAACTCTAGCTGTTTGCAAATGTCATCTTGAGTAGCAGCATCAGCTGTTGCTGTCAGTGCAATAAATGCAGATTTTGGAAAAACTCTTCTCAATTTTGCCAATTGGGTATAATCTGGTCGAAAATCGTTTCCCCATACCGATACACAATGTGCTTCATCTATTGCTATCAGGCCAATATTTAAGGTGCTGAGATATCTTTGTGTCACCTCACTGTTTATCTTTTCTGGCGATAGATAGAGAATTTTGGTCTCCCCATTGCCTAGTTTTCGTTCTATTTCTTGCAAATCGCCTTGAGGTACATTACTGTGAATGGTCGCCGCCTCTACTCCTACTTCCTGCAAGTTTATAACTTGGTCATTCATAAGTGCAATCAACGGAGATACAACAATAGTAATACCCTCCGACGCCAAAGCTGGTATCTGATAACAAATTGACTTTCCTCCACCAGTCGGCATGATAACCAAGGCATCTTTACCCTCCATCACATGATTGATGATTTCCTCTTGCGGGTTTCTGAATTCATCGTATCCGAAAGTAGATTTTAGTATTTGGTGTATCTTCGACTTCATGGCTCTTGTTTTAAGTTTTTCACCTTTCTTATGATTTGCAAATAACCATATTTAGGATGAAAAGGCGTGTGATCTTCTATATTATCTGTGCAAATCTAACTTGGTTATCTTTTATTAGCCGTTGATTACACATGTATACACGGCTATATTCGGATAAGGTTGGCTAAAGTTGGCTAAAGTTTGATTACAAGAACCCCGATGAACCGAATTTGTAGGTATAAATATTTTGTTCATCCTAATTACAATTCAGTAATATAAATATGTCCAAACACACCAGATTCCACAAACAAATCACTCCAAAACAATGACCGTCTACAATTTGAAATTATATTTGTCGCTTCATACCCTACGAAATGAAAAAAACAATAAAATACGATACTGATAAAATCAGTAAAAAGAAGCAAATCCAACTATATAAAGCCCTTCTAAAGCCTCGGTTAATTGAAGAAAAAATGTTGATATTATTGAGACAAGGCAAAATCTCAAAGTGGTTTTCAGGAATAGGTCAAGAAGCAATATCCGTGGGGTGTACCATGGCATTAGATTATGATGAGAAGATATTCCCAATGCATAGGAATTTGGGTGTATTTACTACTAGAGATGTGCCTCTCAAAAGGCTTTTTTGTCAGTGGCAAGGAAAGATGGCAGGCTTTACCAAGGGTCGTGATCGTTCTTTTCACTTTGGAGCTCCGGATTATAATATTGTGGGTATGATTTCACATCTTGGACCACAACTCTCCCTTGCAGGTGGAGTTGCTCTGTCTCATAAGTTGAATAAAAGGAAAAAGATTTCTTTAGCATTCACCGGAGAAGGAGGTACAAGTCAAGGAGAATTTCACGAAGCGCTAAATACAGCTGCGGTTTGGAAACTACCGGTGATCTTCTGCATCGAAAATAATGGCTATGGGTTATCAACACCTACCAATGAACAATATGCTTGCAAAGATCTATCGGATAGGGCTATTGGTTACGGTATGAAAACAGAAATCATAGACGGTAATAATGTAGTGGAGGTTTACGAAACAATAGATCGCATAGCTAAAAAAATAAGAAAGAATCCAGAGCCATATTTAATAGAATTCAAGACATTCAGAATGAGGGGTCATGAGGAAGCTTCTGGCACTAAGTATGTTCCAAAAGAGCTAATGGACGCCTGGGCAAAGAAAGATCCTCTTCAGAATTTTGAGAATCATTTGATCAAAAATGGCGTGATATCAAAAGAGGAAGTAGATCACTGGTCCACAGAAATCAAAGCGGAAATCAATACTGGTCTTGAAGAGTCATACAATGAACCTGCAGTAGCTTCCTCTGAAACAGGAGAATTAGCGGATGTTTATGCATCTCACAAACATGACAATACCGCTCCTTCTACTGCCGTAACTGAAATGCGATTCATAGATGCTATAACAGCTGGTCTTCGCGAAAGCATGAAAAAACATGATAATCTTGTGCTTATGGGGCAAGATATCGCTGATTATGGTGGAGTTTTCAAAGTCACTGATGGATTTACAAAAGAATTTGGTAAAGGTCGTGTACGTAATACTCCTTTATGCGAAAGCGCCATTGTTGGTGCTGCTCTAGGACTCACCCTAGAAGGAGATAAAGCGATGATGGAAATGCAGTTCGCAGATTTTGTGTCTTGTGGGTTCAATCAAATCGTGAATAACCTTGCTAAATCACACTATAGGTGGCAACATAATGCTGATGTCGTGGTACGAATGCCGACTGGTGGTGGTATGGGTGCCGGTCCTTTTCACTCGCAAAGTAATGAAGCTTGGTTTACTAAAACACCAGGCCTGAAAGTAGTTTATCCATCTACTCCTGCGCAAGCAAAAGGTTTATTAATCGCTGCTATTGCTGATCCGAATCCTGTGATGTTTTTTGAACATAAAGGTATGTACAGAAGTATAACTGACAATGTGCCTGATGGATATTATGAATTAGAAATAGGAAAGGCTCGGACAGTAACTGAAGGTGATGAAGTATCAATTATCACTTACGGAATGGGTGTTCACTGGGCTACAGCATTGGCAAAGGAGATGAACATTTCTGCGGATATTATCGATCTTGTAAGTCTAGCTCCAATTGATTATGAGGCTATCAATGATTCTGTGAAAAAGACCAATCGCGTAGTAGTCCTTCATGAGGACACTATGTTTGGTGGTATTGGTGGTGATATAAGTGCTTATATTTCTGAACATTTATTCGAGCACTTAGATGCACCGGTGAAGCGAGTGGCCTCTTTGGATACCCCTGTTCCTTTTGATAAGGGTTTGGAGCAGATATTTTTGCCGAAAGATCGGTTTAGGGTCGCAATTGATGAGTTGTTGAATTATTGAATATTTGAAGCTCCTATAATTCAATTCATATGCCCGCTGAATTAACCGTCTTGTGATTTAACAATGCTTTTATGGCTAAAAATCATATTCTGCAGATTTATATCAATCAATCTCTAATATACTTATATAATAACTCCCTGTTTCCAATAATTTGTAAACCCCGTTAAGCTATAATCTTCATGACTATTCATGGCATGCAATAACCTTTTTGAGCAGCAATAGCAAATAACTATCTAGAAGGGTATTATACAGCGAATTTGTGTTGAAATAACAAAACCTAGGTCAATCTATCCGTTTATACCTCAAACCTCAAAAGGAAATCACGTACATCTTGATCAAACGCTTTGTTTTCACTATCGTGGAACTTAACCTCTGTGGGCAACACATAGATTGGGATGTTCAGCTCTGTTAATTTTTTGCGATGAATGTCTAATCGCATCGCATCTTTTTCAGTGGTAAGAATCAGCTTTCGTTTTGACTCTCTGTTTGAGTATACAGTATTAATATATTCGATATCTAAGTCGGAGAATAAATGGTGGTCCTCATAATTCATATGATGAACATCTTCCACTTCACTGTATAGATAATCCAGTAAGTATTTAGTATTTGCGATAGCACTTATTAGAATGACATCTAAGTCTGGGTCGAGTTTAATCCTCTGTTTGTTGTTGTAGAAATTATATGGATAGCCATATTCATAATAAGAAAAGTAGATTTTTTGGGTTGGTGTAGGGTTAATTTCTTGTACTAGTTTCGACTTTTCTACAATATCTAAAATAGATGGACACTTTGTCACTATAATAATGTCCGCTCTTTGATAGGAAGACCTCCACTCTCTCAATCTACCAGACGGAAGAAGATAATCTTTGGTAAATGGATCATCCCAGGTCGTAAGTAATATGTTAAGCCCTGGCGTTATGGCTCTATGCTGGAATGCATCATCTAATAAAATAGCCTGCATATCAGGATATTTACCTACCATCTGTGGTATTGCTAATGATCGACTTTCTCCTACAGCCACTACAATATCTTTGTGCTTTCTAGCATACAAAAGTGGTTCATCTCCTGTTGCCAATACATTATCTGATGCTTTTACAAATCGGAATCCTTTTGTCTTTCTTTTGTAGCCTCTACTCAATGTAGCTACATTGATGTAGGGAGACAATAACCGGATAAGATACTCTATGTGTGGCGTTTTTCCTGCTCCCCCAATAGATATGTTACCCACTGATATAACAGGAAGACTAAACTTAGTGCTCTTTACCAATTCTGATTCGTATAATGCATTTCGAATCCCTATCATCAATCCGTAGATCAATGAAAAGGGTGCCATCAATATTTTTCCTAACCAAGATTGTATCATAGGTCAATTAACCAATTTAAGAAACCCTAAGTTCTAAGTTTTATTCGAATTGTGTAATTGTTAACGATTAAGGTGGGTAAATATCCGAGGAAGGTCAGCCATTTTGCTCCAAATTGCTCAGACTGAGCCTTAAGAATTGCAAGCCATTAATATATCATGTATATTCGCAGCTTTTTGGGAGCCAACTGTTTTATACAATTGGCTCTTTTTATTTCTTTTGCTTTTAGAAAAATCTAAATCATGTTTCCTAAATACGATGTCATAGTAGTCGGTGCTGGCCATGCAGGTTGTGAGGCGGCAGTCGCGGCAGCCAATATGGGCTCCAAAGTATTGATAGCTACAATGAATATGAATACCATAGCACAGATGTCTTGTAACCCAGCAATGGGAGGTGTGGCCAAAGGTCAGATCGTCAGAGAGATCGATGCGCTTAATGGATATTCTGGTATAGTTTCCGATTATAGTTTGGTCCAGTTCCGAATGCTCAATAAGAGTAAGGGCCCTGCAATGTGGAGTCCTCGCGCACAAAGTGATCGTATGATGTTCGCTGCAAAATGGCGAGAGATGTTGGAAGCAAATGAAAATATTGATTTTTGGCAGGAGATGATTACGGGTATCGTTGTAAAAGATGGTAGGTGTTGTGGAATCAAAACAGGCATTGGACTAGAAATCGAAAGTGAGTCTGTAGTATTGACCAACGGTACTTTCTTAAATGGTTTAATCCACATCGGCGAAAAACAATTTGGTGGTGGTCGTGCTGGAGAAAGAGCTTCGACAGGAATTACAGAACAGTTAGCAACTCTAGGATTTGAAAGTGGTCGGATGAAAACGGGTACTCCGCCAAGAGTAGATGGTCGATCTCTTGATTATAGTAAGATGGAAACACAACCGGGAGATGAAGTCATGGGTCGTTTTTCATTTACAGATTCTGAATTGCCAGATAAACAGCTTCCTTGCCATATAACCTATACGAGCCCAGATGTTCATGAAGAATTGAAGACAGGATTCGATAGGTCTCCTATGTTCAATGGAAGAATTCGTGGGCTTGGACCTCGGTACTGTCCATCGATTGAAGATAAGATTGAACGGTTTTCAGACAGAGATAGACATCAATTGTTCGTAGAGCCAGAAGGGTGGAATACGTGTGAAATTTATGTCAATGGCTTTTCGTCTTCTCTTCCTGAGGAGGTGCAATATACTTCTCTAAGAAAAGTAGCCGGCTTCGAGAACATGAAAATGTTCCGTCCTGGATATGCAATAGAGTACGATTTCTTTCCACCTACACAGCTGAAGATCTCTTTGGAAACTAAGTTGGTAAAAAATCTATTTTTTGCTGGACAGATAAATGGTACGACGGGGTACGAAGAAGCAGCGTGCCAAGGATTGATGGCTGGTGTAAATGCTCATCTTGCCATCAATGAGAAGGATCCATTTGTTCTCAAAAGGTCAGACGCATATATAGGCGTACTCATAGACGACTTGGTAAATAAAGGGACCAACGAGCCTTATAGAATGTTTACTAGCCGTGCAGAATATAGAATACTGCTCCGTCAGGATAATGCAGACCTCAGGCTTACACCTCTTGCTGCAGAATTAGGTATGGTCAATATGGAAGATAGAATGAAAAGAGTAGAAGCCAAAGAGGATTATGTAAAGTCAATAGATAAATATGTAAGATCTTCCAGTGTAACTCCAGATCAACTAAATGGGTATCTAGAAAATATTAATTCTGCGACATTAACTCAGCAAGTAAAATTACACAGTGTCTTGATGAGGCCAAATGTATATCTTGAAGAATTACGTCCATTATTACCTGACCTTGACCAAGAGCTATCAAAATATGATGGCGAAACAGTCAATCTAGCTGAAGTAGGGCTTAAGTATGAAGGCTATATCCGCAAAGAGCAAGAGATGGTAGATAAGATGAATCGTCTTGAAGAAGTAATCATCAAGAGTGCGTTTGATTATGATGCATTACAATCATTATCTGCAGAAGCACGAGAAAAACTCAATAAAATACAACCGAGAACCATAGGGCAGGCAAGTAGAATAAGTGGTGTATCTCCATCTGATGTGTCAGTTTTATTGGTACATATGGGTAGATAGTTGGTTTTACAACTTTCAATTACCTTAATAAAACGTTAGATTTTAATCTTTCCTACTTTTGAGAAAGCGAAAAATATCAACAGTACGTTATCAGGTACAGTATTTTGATATCTTTGCCGCCACAAATCTTGGTGCAGATGAATCACTTGTTTCAAAATGCGCCACTTATCATAAAAAGAACATCTTAATGAAGTTTATAAAATTACTTTTTGTAGTCATATTAGCGTTTACTTTTAATTCGTCTCAAGCACAGACATTTGGTGTGAGAGCAGGACTGAATTACTCTAAATTTCTTGGCCCGAACATTTCAGCAGATGATGCCACAGAAAAGTTTGGTTTTAGTAATGGATTCCACTTTGGCCTTTCATATGCTTATGATTTTACTGATCTATTTTCACTAAGGTCAGAATTAGTATATGTCCAGAACGGAACTAAGTATGAGTATGATGGTGACTCTTATTATATTATTCGTGATTTAGCAAGATCAAAAACAACTATAGAAAAAGGTGCCGTTGATTATGATCTAAATATTTCTAATGCTTATATAAGTATTCCAATAATGGCAAATTATAGAATCAGTAAAAAGTGGGAAATCTTTGGCGGACCGTATGTAAATATGTTGATAGGACCAACAGGTCGAGGGAAACTACGGTTCGAAAGTTATGATAGACCAGAACAAATTGTTTTCCGTCAATCATTGGATTTTAAATATAATAGCGATGAAGATGATCAAATATTTGGCACTTCTCCACTATCAAGTGACAGAATCGGAATATTAGTAGATGGTGAAGTTGTAGAGCTCGAAAGATTTGCTGGTGCATATTCAAGGCAAGGAGAAAGAACTGGTAATAAATTTAATTTCCTAGATATTGGCATAACAGCTGGAGCCCATTATTTCTTGAATAGGGGTTTTTTCGTAGGATTTCAAATCGATTATGGTTTAGTTGATCTTACTAATAATGAGGTTGATTTTAGTCTGAAAGACGTAAACCCAGATAATTCTTTCCAATTTAGCGACGACAAAGATTCTCACCTAGGAATTCATGCATCGTTTGGATTTAGGTTTTAGGCTATTGTAATATTATCCACACCTCGAGTAGCTATCTCTATTCATTTTCGGTTTTAATTTCTTATTTAAGTGTATAGTTGAAATTAAATCAATAATTGTCATGTTTAGAAGTGTCTTATTTGTATTTATTATTCTGTTTTCTAACACCATTAATGCACAAAGTGTAGGGGCTGATAAGGAGAACCCTGCGTATAAACTTGATGTTAATGGTTTTTTAGGATCTGATACTCAAGTGAGTATTATTCCATTGTGGCAGGCTGGTAACTATACGATGAATAATACTTCCGGATCTGATCTGTCAAATTGCGAAAGTGGATTAGATGCTACGGCATATGATGCGGCTGGTAATATTGAGGTGAAACTTGTTATTAGAATAACCTCTACTTCTGCTGGTTCAAATAATTTTCAATTGAGAACACATGATGGAACCACAGAAGGTTATCCAATTGTGAATTCTGACGCTTGGACATTTTCATCGACTCAAACAGGTTTTGTTGCCATTAGTCCCTGGAAGGATTGGGCCGCTGGAACAAATTTTCAGGAAATTCATCTATTTGGGTGGATTGATACGGGTAGTACCAATATTAATAGTGTCTATCTTATTGGTAAGACCAAATCGTTGATATAATATCCTAATTCTACTCGCAATAATATTGTTTTTGTTCTATTTTTCGTGTATAGCTCTTTAAACACAACCCATAAAAAAGATAACCACAAGACACTTTTTTTCTTGAGATCATTGTAGATTTGTAAAAACGAACAAAAAATCAATCTCTGTGGAATTAAAAACTGGTGCATTTGTAGCAATATCATGGCCCGATACTAGAATTCATAATGCCTCGTCATGGTATGATGGTCCTTTGAAAGTTTTGGGAATATGCAAAAGTGATGGATATTACAATATCGGTCATGCAGCACTATTATTAATTGATTATAGAAACGGAGAAGTTAGATATTTTGATTTTGGTAGATACCATACTCCATTTGGATTTGGTAGAGTAAGAGATGTACAGTCTGATCCAGAATTGGAAATAATGACTAAGGCCATCGTTGAAAATGGAAAAATAATTAATATAAAGGATATTTTAGTTGAACTCGCCGTCAACAAATCTACACATGGAGATGGTAAATTAGTAAGTTCTGTTACTCCAGATATAGACTTCGACTTAGCATTAGCATCTGCAAAATCAATCCAAGGAAGAGAGGCAGTACCATATGGTCCTTTCCTACCTTTTGGGTCAAACTGCTCTCGTTTTGTAGCTAATATTTATAAAGCGGGATTTACTTCTTTTCTCAAAAAAATCAGAATTTCAAATCGCTACTTGTATTTCCATTCTCCTACTTCAAATATTATTTATACACATAATAACGGCAATGTATTTATAGTAGAACATGGGGTGTTTCGATTAGAGAAGTCTATGATAAATATCTTTCTGAACAAATCAAATTATTTAGCCGCAGAGAAAAAAGAAAACAATAACGTCGCTAATAATCTACCCGAATCTGTCATGTGTCTTGAGGGAACAGGAGGAAATACATATTTTCAATTAGAAAAAACGGAGAAGAGTCACCTCTTCAGAGTTCGTAGATATAGCGCAGATGGAGAAATAGAGATAGATGATATTTTTCAACTTCAATCCATTGGGTTCAATTTCAATAAAACTTATGGGTTCACATATATTTCTAATGGAATAGCCGTAAAAATCAAACAAGATGACAAGGTTTTTGTCTTGAAGAATGTGAAATACCAGAACCAAAAGCCAATACAAGCAAGATCGATAAAGTATAGAATGTGGAAACGAGGAGTGTCGTTTTGATTTTATTTCTGTTCTAAATACTCCGTCTGTTTTTAACTCTGTTTGAAATTCCTACATTTGCGATACACCAAATTATAGTAAATGAAAATAGCCGTAAATGCACGTGAACTTCTAAAAGGAAGAATGGAAGGAATCGGTCGGTATATTTTAGAAACTACTCGACAAATGGTCCTCGACCACCCCAAAGATGAGTTCTTCTTTTTCTTTGATAGAAAGTATGACCCTTCCTTTATTTTTGCAGATAACATTACACCTATAATCGTATATCCACAATCTCGCCATCCCTTACTTTGGTATATCTGGTTCGAAATTGCTATTCCCTATTATTTAAAAAAGTATAAAATTGATGCATTTTATTCTGGGGATACTTATTTAAGTATGAAAACCAAAGTGCCTACTTTACTAGTGTGCCATGATGTGGCCTATAAGCATTATCCGAAGCATATAAAGAAGATACATCTCGATTATTATGAGAATAACTTTGCCAAATTTCACAGGAGAGCGGATCACATAGTCGCAGTTTCAGAATTTACTCGTCAGGATATAATCAAAATCTATGACCTTAGTCCCAATAAGGTGACTATTGGACATAATGCTACGCCATCTGGTTTTCATCCTAAAACCGAGGAAGAAAAAATCTCAATTAAGAACAACCTTACTGAAGGTAGTCCTTACTTTATCTATGTAGGATCTCTTCACCCTCGTAAAAATGTGGTCAATTTAATACGGGCATTCGATAACTTTAAAAAAGACCATAAAACCACTCATAAACTTGTCTTGGTTGGGAGAATGGCTTGGAAAAATGAAGAACTCCAAGGCGTTTACTTAACTACAGAATATAGAAACGATATTATTTTCACAGGGCATGTTTCGAATGAGGATTTACCAAATTACTTAGCCGCAGCAGATGCATTAACTTATGTCTCAGTATTTGAAGGTTTTGGAATCCCAATATTGGAAGGGATGTCAAGTGGTACCCCAGTAATAACGTCAAATGTAAGTTCTATGCCAGAGGTTGCTGGAGAAGCTGCATTATTGATTGATCCACATGACCCTAATTCAATAGCAGAGGGTATGTGGCAAGTCATTTCTAATTCTACATTAAGAGATAGATTAATTACTAAAGGCTATGACCGGGTAAAATTGTTTTCTTGGAAGAAGACTGCTGATCATATTTATAAGGAGATGGAAAAATTAGTTGGTTAAGTTTTTTGAACTGTTGACACAAGAAAGAAATTTTGAAGACATTACTTCTGCGCCTTTTTATACAACCAAATCGTAATAGCACCAAAAAAAATATTGGGCAGCCATGCTCCAAGCATAGCATGTAATCCTAAATTAATAGAAAAGGTCATACTAAATTTTTGAATGATGACAAAGGCCGAGCCTAGAATAACTCCAGCAGCTAATTGAAATCCCATCCCTCCCCTAGTTTTACGAGATGATATGGCCAGACCCATTAAGGTTAAGATTATAATGGTAAACGGATCTGCACTCCTGCCGTACAATTCTGTTTTAAATTTTGTGGCTGTATCTATTCCGCGTGATTCTTCCTTTTTTATGAAATCTCTCAGATCTGAGGTCGTCATCATCTCCATCTGATTACTATATCTAAAGAAATCTTCTGGTGTAAAGTTAAAAGTCGTATCCATTGTACCGCCATTGGTAATAACAAGTTCTTCGTTTAATCCATCAAAAGAGTGATACTCATAATCCTTGAGTGTCCATACATTCGGTTCCTCTTTGAATTCTAGTTTTCTCGCTTTAAGTACATAAGTAAGTTTACCCTCATCAAATTTTTCAAGACGGAACGTGTTGGCCGTACTGTCATACTTTCGGAAGTATTTTATATATACTTTCTCATCTTTATTTAGAAAGAAATGGGTGTTGTCTTCAAGTGTTTTTTTATTACTCTTTCGTATATGTACACTTTCGAATTCTCCTTTAATCTTATTGCTTTGGGGAATTAAATAGTTCTTCCCAACCCAATGGGCTGAAGCGATTAGAACGGCAGCTATCAAAAAAGGTCGCATGATTCTATTATAACTGATACCAGCACTCAACATTGATATAATCTCGGAATCATTTGCGAGTCGCGAAGTAAAAAATATAACGGCTAATAATGCGAACAAAGGCCAAAGTAAACCATTTATCCAAGGAATGAAATTAAGGTAATAATCAAAGATAATCTCATTAACAGTTACTGTATCCTTGAGGAACTTATCTACTTTCTCAAAAAAATCAATAGCTATAGCTATCATCGTTATCATCACAATCGTAAATACGAAAGTGCTTAGATACTTCTTGATGATATATATGTCTAATTTTTTGAGCAAGTATTTTTTAGATTTTATAATGTAATTTTTCAATAATAATTACAATCTTCTTGTAATATCAACTAACGTCTTCTCTTTCCATTCTGTGAATGTTCCTTCAAGAATTTTTTCTCTAGCTGTATTGACCAACCATAAAAAGAAACTTAGATTTTGAAGTGTTCCAATCTGTGCTCCGAGTAATTCTTTTACATGAAACAAATGTCTCAAATATGCTTTAGTGTGCACTCTACTAGATGGAGATGGACTGTCCTCATCAATGACAGACATGTCTTCTTTCCATTTTGCATTTTTCATATTCATAACACCTTTCGAAGTATAAATAATACCATGTCTTGCATTTCGAGATGGTAAAACACAATCGAACATATCAATCCCTCTTTCGATAGATTCTAAGATATTTTCTGGAAGCCCAACGCCCATAAGATATCTCGGTTTTTCTTTAGGTAAAATATCAGTCACAAGATCCGTCATGTTATACATGTCTTCATGAGGTTCTCCTACAGAGAGGCCACCAATGGCATTCATCTCACGATCTGTACCAGCAATATATTCTGCAGATTTTTTACGAAGATCAGGATATGTACTTCCTTGTATAATTGGAGAAAATATCTGATGATAGCCATAATGCGGGTCGGTATTGTCAAATCGTTCAATACATCTTTCTAACCACCGGTGCGTCATGTGCATACTTCGCTTCGCATACTTATAATCACACGGATATGGTGTACATTCATCAAAAGCCATCATGATATCCGCTCCTATGATTCTCTGAATATCCATCACGTATTCAGGAGTAAAGTTGTGCTTTGATCCATCAATGTGAGATCTGAATTTCACCCCTTCTTCTTTGATCTTTCGCATTCCTTTAAGAGAGTACACTTGGTATCCTCCACTATCTGTAAGCATAGGTTTTTCATATCCTGTGAACTTATGCAGTCCTCCAGCTTTTTGAATAAGGTCGATACCAGGCCGAAGATATAGATGATAGGTGTTTCCCAATATAATCTGTGCTTTTATTGGATCATCCAATTCTCTATTGTGGATACCTTTTACCGTTCCTTGTGTTCCTACTGGCATGAAGATCGGAGTTTGGATTTCTCCATGATCAGTCACCATAGTACCAGCACGAGCCTTGGATTTTTTATCAGTTTCGTGTATTGTGAATTTTAGCATTTGTTTGTTTAATACTATTAGTAAAATTATCCTAAATGGATATACTATAATAAAAGGTCTAGTAAATTGATTTCAAGTTAGCCTGCTATGTCCAGCTCTGATTCTTGGTTGTGAGCTTTATATCTACCCTTTCCGAATTTGGTCCCATTGAATTCCATCTTAGGCTTCAGCTTATCCTTTTCGTCTTGATCTAGTAGATTGAAATCCTTACATTTTATTGAGCAAGTAGCTTCATACTCAGTGGAACAATCTACACATTGGATAAATAGGATGTGGCAAGCATCATTGACACAATTCGTATGGTCGTCACATGGCTTTCCACATTGGTGACATTTAGATATAATCTCTTCGGAGATCCGTTCACCTAATCGCTCATCAAATACAAAGTTCTTACCAATAAATTTATTTTCGATTCCTAACTTCTCAACCTGGTGTGCATATTCAATAATACCTCCTTCGAGCTGATACACATTTTGAAATCCTTTATATTTATAGTATGCACTTGCTTTTTCACATCGAATTCCACCTGTACAGTACATGACTATATTTTTATCCTTTTTATCCGCAAGCATTTCTTCTACTACAGGTAATGCTTCACGGAAAGTTTCAACATCAGGCGTAAGTGCCATTTTGAATTTTCCAACCTCGATTTCATAGTGATTTCTCATGTCTATGACTATTGTGTTCGGATCTTCTGTAATTTTATTAAATTTGTCAGCAGTAAGATGAATACCCTTCTTTGTTACATCAAATGAAGAATCATCCAAGCCATCAGCTACTATCTTATTCCTTACTTTAATCTTGAGCTTTATAAAGGACTTACCATCATCTTCGATCGCAATATTGAGTCTTACTCCTTTAAGAAATTCTACAGAATCCATTGTTTTTCTGAATTCAACCAAGTTAGGTGTCGGTACAGATATTTGTCCGTTCACACCTTCACCACTTACATATATACGACCAAGTACTCCTACTTTGTCAAGTATAAGATAAAAATGATCACGAAATTCCTTAGGATTCTTAATGTGAGCATATTGATAAAATGAAAGGGTTGTTCTATGTACACCTTCTTGCTCAAGTTTTTCTTTTAGTAGTTCTTTGTCTACTTTATTATATAATGCTTTCTTTTTCATCCGCTTTTGCAATAAACGTTGATTAATAAAGCGCAAAGATAGAACGAATTTCGTATGTTGTCTACTATAACTGATTCAAATACTCTATGGTGTATCTATCTAATTTTGTGTTCTTAGCGGCAAATAACAACTTACATCAACTTCGGATTATTCTTATGCCGGTCGATATCTCTACCCGTTTTTTTAAGTATATTCTTTTTGACTGCTTGCTCCAAATCTACACCTGTTTGATTAGCTAGACAAGTTAATACCCATAACACATCAGCCATTTCATCGGCGAGCATTTCTTTTTTCTCATCTTCGTTAGTTGGCTTTTTGAAAGACTGTTCACCATAGGTACGGCTCATTATTCTCGCTAATTCTCCGACTTCTTCTGTAAGAATAACCATATTAGTCATTTCATTGAAATATCTTACACCAATAGTTGTGATCCATTTATCTACATCTTCTTGTAATTCTTTGATGGTCATTATTCTTTAATTTTACTATCCAATATAATTGTAACGGGCCCATCATTGAGTAGTTCAACTTTCATATCTGCACCAAATTTCCCTTTCTCTACTATAAGATTACTCATTTTATTTAATGTCTCACAGAATTGATCATACATAGGTATAGCATGGTCTGGTCTAGCAGCTTTAATGAAAGATGGTCTATTTCCTTTTTTAGTACTTGCATGAAGGGTAAACTGTGAAACTACGAGAAATCTACCTTCTATGTCCTTTATACTTTGATTCATCTTACCATTCTCATCGGAGAATATCCGCATATTCATACATTTGTTTATCAACCACTTTATATCTTCTTGATCATCGTCTGCTTCTACACCAAGTAAAATTAATAATCCCTGTTCGATTTCTCCTACTTTATTATTATCTACAGTTACGGATGCTTTACTTACTCTTTGAAGGACTATTTTCATCTGTTCTTGCTTGTATTATATTCAGATAATGGGTAATTATGTAGCTAAATCAGTAATCACAAAACTACAGTTATTAACATTATTAAAAAACATAAAGTGTATTAAACTATTTAATAACAATATAAGTACTTTATGTTTCCACACAAGTTTGTTTACTCTTTTTGGAAAAGTTAATAATTTTAGTCACTATTTAATTTTACATATAATCCAACAAAATATATGTTGGTAATAAATAAATAACTCAATATTCATCCACATTATAAATACTCAACTTTGATAGAAGTTATACTGTTAGTTAGTTATACAGTATATGTGCTGTCTCTTATACACATCTCCGAGCCCACGAGACAGGCAGAAATCTCG